>NZ_JANSJD010000005.1:0-156992 GCF_047462395.1 Synechococcus sp. H55.7 | reverse complement strand
CCGACCTGCGGCGGCATCACCAACTCCAACGGAGTGGTGGTGGTCAATGTGGGGGGATCTGGCACTGCCGGGGCCATCCGCTTTGAGGCCGTCGTTCCCAGGTAGGAGGGGGATGCAGCCGGTTCCTGGCCGTTTGACCTTTGCATTCTCTTCTCTTGCAGCAACGCTTGCCGCCAGCAACGGTAGAATGCCAGGCTGAGAGCAAAAGCAGTGTCGGCAACAGGTGAGGATATGGCGCAGCGTGCCCAGCAGGGATCCGCAGTTGGCAGCAATCGGTGGGAGTGGGGGAGAAAATCGCTCCGGCTTGTCTTAGCTGCTGTGTTGCTGTGGGCGGTTTGGCTGGGTGGGATCCCGGCCCTGGCACTGCCGCAAGGGGATGCCATTACGGATCCGCGTACTCTCTTGCGGCGGGCGCTGCCCATCCAGGACAGCCGGATCTGGGAAATCGATGAGGCCATCACCAAAATTGAGAGCGACCTGAAGTACAACCGCTGGTCGGCGGTGCGGGGAGATGTGCGCCAGGTGGAGCGGCTTCTGGATCGCTACACGGATCCCCTCTTGGCGGAGTTGCCCCCTGAGCAGGCTGCCGCCGCCGCTGGAGAAGTTGCCGCTCTACGCCAGGAGTTGCAAACCATCGGCCAGGCCACGGAGCGCAAATCCAAGGGCAAAGAAGAGGCCCGCGCCGCCTACGACCGCCTCATAGACGAGCTGGGATCCCTGGAAAACCACTGGGTGGGGGCTTTTCCCTACGCGATCCCTGCCGAATATGCCGACAAGCCGCAGCTCCTGGGCCGGGCGGAAGTGGAGCTGAACACCACCGCCGGGCGCATGGTGATCACGCTGGATGGGTATAGCGCCCCCCTCACCGCCGGCAACTTTGCCGATTTGGTGCAGCGGGGCTTCTACGACGGCCTGACCTTTGACCGGGTGGAGAACTTCTTCCTGGTGCAAGCGGGGGATCCCCCAGGCCCTGCCGACGGCTATGTGGATCCGGCCACCGGCAAGGTTCGCACCATCCCGATGGAGATCCGGGTCAAAGGCGAGGTGGTGCCCCGCTACGGCCAGACCTTCGATCAACTGGGCCTGTGGGATGTAGAGCCAGCCCTGCCCTTTGCTGCTGAGGGGACGGTGGCCATGGCCCGCTATCCCGATGATCCCAACAGCGCCTCTTCTCAGTTCTTCATCTTCATGGCCGAGCCGGATCTCACCCCTGCCGGCCTCAACCTCATGGATGGCCGCTATGCCGTATTCGGTTATGTTACCGAGGGCACCGAGGTGCTGCGCAAGATCAAGCTAGGGGACCAGATCCTGAGCGCCCGGCTGATCTCAGGCCAGGAAAATCTCAAAAATGGGGCTTAGGGATCCGCGGCGCCACCGTTCGTTTCCTGTCTGACCGCATCGATCAGCCGCCGCACCGTCGCCGTCCCTGAGGAGGGCTTGAAGCGCAAGGGAAATTTGCCCCTGGCCAGCAGGCGCAGCCCCAAAGGCACCAAGCTGAGCAGCCCCTCCCGCCCCACCACCTGCAGGCCGAAGCGGCGCTCATCCACCCAACCACCGGAGCGCACCAGTTGCACCAGGGTCTTGCGGTGGCGGATGGCTATGTCCTGGGCACGAGAACGGTTGCCCGACAAAACAGGAGTCTGGTCTCGGGAGAGGATCCCTTGCTTGAGCTCGGTGATTTGATCCAGGGGCGCTACACCCATCGGGCAGACACTGTTGCAGTTCCAGCAGCGGGTACAGCCCCAGACGCCGGCCAAGCTATCTTGAGCTTGCAGGCGTTGTTCCCGTCGGCTGTCGCGGCTGTCTTGGACAAGGCGGTTGGCTTTGGCCAAAGCATGAGGGCCGACAAACTCCGGGTTCACCTCTTTGGCGTTGCAGTCGGAATAGCAGGCCCCGCAGAGAATACAGCCACCGGCAGCGTTGAGATGCTCCCGTTCGGCAGGCAACTGTAAAAATTCCCGCTCCGGGATGCGGCGCCCCGCCGTGCTGACAAAGGGATCCACCCGGCTGAGATCGTTCCAGAAGGGCTGCATATCCACCACCAGATCCCGCAGGACGGGCAGGTTGCCCAAAGGGCCGATGCGAATGGGCTGAGGGCTGCGGGGATCCAGCTCTTCGCCCACCTGTCGGCCACAGGCCAAAGCAGCCCTGCCGTTGATGCGCATGGCACAACTGCCACAGATGGTGTTGCGGCAGTTTTTGCGGAAGGCCAAGCTGCCATCCTGCTCCCACTTGATCCGGTTGAGGCAATCGAGAATGGTAGCGCCAGGGGATGTCTCCAGCCAGAAAGACTGCCAGCGGGGTGGCTCCGGCGGCAACTGTCGCAAAATCTGAAATTCCACTCGCATGGATCCGGAGAATGGGCAGGGGATCCCATCTTAGCGGCAGCGTGGGCAGGCGCGACTACAGCGCGCGGCTGAGGGCGCTACCCGGCCCCTGAAACAACAGCCAAGAGATCAGAAAGTTGGTAACAAACACGCCCAGCAGCGCCGTGACGACAGCATCGGTGGTGGAGCGCCCCACCCCCTTGGCGCCGCCGCTGGTGGAAAGGCCCCAGTTGGAGCCGATAATGGCGATCAGAGCCCCGAACACCATCGCCTTCAAACAACAGACGAGCAAGTCCCAAGGGGCCAGGAGATTCTGAGCCGAGGTTAGAAACACCGCGGAAGGAATGTTGTAGACCGAAGCGCAGATGATCATCCCTCCCACTAAGCCGGTTAGCAAGGAGAGGATGGTGAGCACCGGCAGCATCAGCCCTGAAGCCACCACCCGCGGGATCACCAGGTAATCCACCGGATCGGTGCGCAACAACAGCAGAGCGTCGATCTGCTCAGTGACTTTCATGGTGCCCAGCTCGGCGGCAAAGGCGGATCCCACCCGTCCGGCCAGGATCACCGCCGTCACCACCGGCGTCAGCTCGCGGGCCAGGGCAATGGCCAAAACCCCGCCGATGAGGGAAGAGGCCCCGAAATTGATGAACTCGCGTGCCAACTGAATGGTGAAAACGCCGCTGATCACCACCGCCGTGATCAAAACAATCAGCAGCGACTCCAGCCCCACTGTCGCCAGTTGCTCCAGGGTGTTGCGCCGATGAATACGGCCTTGCAGCAGGTGCAAGATCACCTGACCGGCCAGGAGAAAACTGCTGCCCACCCGCTGCAACCAGTTCATGATCTTTGTCTCAAGGGTTTCAAGAGGCTGATACGGCTGACGGCTCCGCCTCAGGTTCTGCCGGCAGCTGGAAGCTGGGCACAAACGAGGCCCGCGTCAAGGGTTGGTCGATAATTAGCCCTTCCCCCCCCAACACCTCGAGGGCGCGCCCCTCGACGGAGATCCACACCCGCGCGCCGGGGTTCTGGCTGGTGGCCGTGTAGAGCACCTGCGCAATCCGGCTCATCATCGCCGTGGATCCCCCCCCTTGCGTGAATTCAGAAGAGAAATTGAGGAAAATATCGTTGCCTTCCACCCGCACATCCAGCAGCCGCGTCTGGGAGGGGATAGCGGTGGCAAGGTGGGGATCCCGGGGGCCGGCAATCAGCTCTTCCAAGGCCAGACGAATGGCCTCTTGGGTGTCAAAAGCGCGCAGGGAGCGCTCCTGCTGCACGTAGTAGATGGAATTGTCAGCACTGGTCAGCCAGTACAAAGAAAGGGTTTGCCGCGGCCCGATGCTGTACCACCAAGCTCCCCCCATCACCCCCAACCCCAGCAAAAAGCCGAGGATCCCCAGTTGCAGAGCCGGGCCGCGCCGGGGGCGAGGACGCCGTCCTCCCAAGCGGACGGAGCCAAGCTGTGCAGTACGCCCTCCGTAGTGATCCATCGCTGCCATTCCCCTGTCTTGCCTAGCTCTAGGGTAGCGAAGAAAAGCCTACTCTGTCGCAGAACAAGCGCAGCAGCAACTGGATCCCTTTATTTGTATGATGATTAATGACTTATCAACATCAACCCGGCTTTGCTGAGTCGATAGCTGCGCACACAAGGAGCTGAGCCTCAACTATGGTTACTGCCACCGCTACTGCCACCAATGTTGGCTACATTACACAGGTCATTGGCCCTGTGATCGACGCCGAGTTTCCCAGCGGCAAGCTGCCCGAAATTTACAATGCCCTCAAGGTGGAGGGCACAACCGAAAGTGGCCTGAAGATCAACATCACCTTCGAGGTGCAGCAGCTTCTGGGAGACAACCGCGTGCGGGCGGTGGCCATGTCCTCTACCGATGGCTTGGTACGGGGCATGCCAGTGGTGGATACGGGCGCTCCGATTACCGTACCGGTTGGGCAGCCCACCCTAGGTCGTATTTTTAATGTGCTGGGAGAGCCGGTTGACCAAGGGGAGCCCGTTCAAGCTCAAGAATTTGCCCCCATCCACCGCAGCGCGCCGGAGTTTGTCAATTTGACGATTAAGCCAGAGCCCTTTGAAACGGGCATTAAGGTGATCGACCTGCTGGCCCCCTTCAAAAAGGGCGGCAAGGTGGGCCTGTTTGGCGGCGCCGGCGTAGGCAAGACGGTGCTCATCCAAGAGCTGATCCACAACATCGCCGAGGAGCACTCCGGCCTATCGGTGTTTGCCGGCGTGGGAGAGCGCACCCGCGAGGGGAACGACCTCTACAACGAGATGAAAGAATCGGGGGTGCTGGACAAGGTGGCGCTGGTGTACGGCCAGATGAACGAGCCGCCGGGCGCCCGTATGCGGGTGGGCCTGACCGCCCTGACGATGGCGGAGTACTTCCGCGACGTCAACAAGCAGGATGTGCTGCTGTTTATCGACAACATCTTCCGCTTTGTGCAGGCCGGGTCGGAAGTGTCGGCGCTGTTGGGCCGCATGCCCTCGGCAGTGGGGTATCAGCCTACCCTGGCCACCGAAATGGGCAACCTGCAAGAGCGCATCACCTCTACCAAGCAGGGATCCATCACTTCGGTGCAGGCGGTGTATGTGCCTGCTGACGACTTGACGGATCCGGCACCGGCGACGACGTTTGCCCACCTGGATTCGACAGTGGTGCTGTCGCGCAGCTTGGCCGCCAAGGGCATCTACCCGGCGGTGGATCCTCTGGATTCTTCCTCCACGATTCTGCAAGCCGACATTGTGGGCGAGGAGCACTACAACACCGCTCGGGCGGTGAAGCAAACGCTGCAGCGCTACAAAGAGTTGCAGGATATCATCGCCATTCTGGGGTTGGACGAGCTGTCGGAAGAGGACAAGCTGGTGGTGGCCCGCGCCCGCCGTATCGAGCGCTTCCTGTCGCAGCCCTTCTTTGTGGCGGAGGTCTTCACCGGCTCGCCCGGCAAGTACGTGAAGTTGGAGGACACCATCAAGGGCTTCCAGCGCATTTTGTCGGGAGAACTGGACGATCTGCCGGAGCAGGCTTTTTACCTGGTGGGCACCATCGAGGAGGCCATCGAGAAGGCGGAGAAACTCAAGTCTAAGTAATGCCCTCACCCCCAGCCCCTCTCCTTCTGGGAGAGGGGAGTTGATGACTGCTAGGGATCCTCGGCCACAGGCCCGAAGCGGTAGCCTTTGCCATAGACAGCGTGGATCAACTCGGGGGAGCCGGGCAAGCGCAGGCGACGCCGCAACAGGCGCACCTGGGCGGCCAGGACGTTGCTGCTGGGGGGATCCTCGCCGGCCCACACCCGCTCGTAGATCTGCTCGTGGGTGAGCAACTGGCCAGGGTGGGCCATGAAGTACTCCAGCAGGCGGAATTCCTTTTGGGAGAGGTGGATCATCCGCCCCTGGCGGTAGGCCACTTGGTTCTCCCGATCCAGCTCCAGATCCCCAATTTGCAGGCGAGGGATCCCTTCGCCGGGGCTGGCGGCCCGCCGCAAGAGGGCCCGCACCCGCGCCAGCAGCTCCCGCAGCTCGAAGGGCTTGACCAGGTAGTCGTCGGCGCCGGCGTCCAGCCCTTCCACCCGGTCGTCGAGGGTATCTTTGGCGGTTAGGAAGAGAATGGGGGTGGCGCGGGACGCAGTTTTTTCCACTTGGCGCACCTGTTGGCAGAGGGAGAGGCCGGACAGGCCCGGCAACATCCAGTCCAGTACCAGTAGGTCGTAGGGTGGAGCTGGGGGCTTCTGCAGCAGCTCCCAGGCGCTGTTTCCCTCGTAGGCCACGTCCACGCTGTGGCCCTCTCGCCGCAGGTGCTGGGCCAGGGAATCGGCCAACTCCACTTCGTCGTCCACCAACAAGATGCGCGCCATGCTCTAGGAGTCTGTCTCGTCGTCGGTTGCAGAAGAAAGCTCGACTGCCGAGGAGCAATCCGAGCCGGGAGGCGGCTCCAGTTGCAAAGAGAGATCATAAAGGCGGCGCCGCGTCCAGAGGTGGGATCCCTGGAAGCGCTGGGCCAGTTGCCGGCTGGCGGCGGAGCGGGAGAGGCCCTCGGCCAGCAGGCGGGCCAGCTCCTGGCGAACTTCCGCTTCGGAAGGGGAGGTTTCTTCGTCTTTTTGGGAGGCAGGCCGCCCCTCTAGAACAAGGGTGAACTCTCCCCGCGGCGGCTGGGCGGTGCAATGCTCGAGAGCGGCGGCCAGGGATCCCCGCCAGAAGGACTCGTGCAGCTTAGTCAGCTCACGGGCCAGCACGATCTGCCGCTCCGGGCCGCAGTGAGCCAGGAGATCTTGCAGAGTTTGCTGCAGGCGGTGGGGGGCTTCGTAGAGGACGATGGTGCGCTCTTCTTGGGCCAGTTGTTGCAGACGGGCCTGCCGCTGGCTGGCCTTGAGCGGCAAAAAACCCTCGAAGACAAACCGCCCTGTGGCCAGCCCAGAAGCAGCCAAGGCGGCCACTGCCGCTACCGGGCCAGGCACCGGGATCACGGGGATCCCGGCTTGGATGCAGGCGCGCACCAGTTCTTCACCCGGATCGGAGATGGCGGGTGTGCCGGCATCGCTGATTAGAGCCACCGACTGGCCCGCCGACAGATACTTGAGGAGCTGTGGGATGCGCTGGGCCGCGTTGTGCTCGTGATAGCTGATGAGGCGGGCGGAGATCTGAAAGTGTTTAAGAAGCTGGCCGGAGTGGCGGGTGTCTTCTGCTGCCACCCAGTCCACCTCCCGCAAAACCCGCAGCGCCCGCAGGGTAATGTCTTCGCGGTTGCCGATAGGGGTGGCCACCAAGTAGAGGCCGACGGTGGGGCGCTCCATCCCGACGAGGCCAGAGCTGAGCGGGTACTGCTTTCTAGGTTAACCCCTCTAGCCGGGATCCCTGTGGCAGGATCGGGAGAGACTGGCGGGAGAGAGCAGGTGCGGCTGACCACGCGAGCTACTTACAGCATCCGGGCTTTGCTGGATCTGGCGATGCTCGGCGCGGGGCAGATGGCCTCGGTGCGGGCCATTGCTGAGCGACAGCAGATCCCGGCCCCCTATCTGGAAAAGCTGTTGATCGAGCTGCGCCAGGCCGGTTTGGTCTGTTCGCAGCGGGGGGCGCAGGGGGGCTACCGGCTGGCACGGGCACCGCGGCGGATCCCGATCAGCGCCATTTTGGCAGCGGTGGGAGAATCTCTGGATCCGCTTGTGGAGAGTTCCAAAGCTTCAGCCGTGCCTCAGGCAGGCTCGACGGAGCGGCTGGACTGGGTGACAGCGGCTCTCTGGGAGCGGATCGCCCGACGGGCGCAGCAGGTGCTGGAGGAAACCACTCTGGAGGATCTGTATTTTGATGCCCGCAGTTGGCAGGCGGCTCAGGATCAGGAGAGTGGATTTGTGGTCTGATGGGCAGGATGGAGCGCTTGCCCTTTTTCCCGACTCAGCCGGCTGCTGCGCTGGTGCTGGCGGCAGCGCTGGGTCTGGATTACTGGTTGGCGGATCCCTGGGGGTGGCCCCATCCGGTGCGGGTGATGGGGGCAGTCATCGCCTGGGGGCAAGGCTGTATCCTCAAGCACTGTTCGACCCCACAGGCACAACGGTGGGGCGGGGCGGTGCTGACGCTGGCGCTGCTGGCGGGATCCTACGCGGCAGGCTGGGGGCTGATCGCCGTTGCCCAGGCTCTCCACCCCTGGGCAGGGATCCTGATGCACGCCATCCTGATGGCCAGTTGCCTGGGGGGGCGCAGCCTGCGCTTTGCCGCCTTGGAGGTGTTGGATCCCTTGGAAAAGGGGGATCTGCTGCAGGCCCGCCAACGGCTGAGCCGCTACGTGGGCCGGGATACAGAGCACCTGACGGAGGCGGAGATTTTGCGGGCGGTGATCGAGACGGTGGCGGAAAATACCCCGGACGGGGCGACGGCCCCTTTGTTCTATGCCTTTTTGGGAGGGGCGCCCCTGGCTTTGGCCTACAAGGCCAGCAGCACGCTTGATTCGATGGTGGGCTATCGCCATGCCCCCTTTACCTACCTGGGCACGGTGCCGGCCCGCTGTGAGGATGTGTTGACCTGGCTGCCCTGCCGGCTGACGGTGTTGACCCTGGCCCTGTTCAGCGGGGATCCCTGGGGGTTTTGGCAGCGGTGTCGCCGCGACGGGCGGGCGGATCCCAGCCCCAATTCGGGGTGGAGCGAGGCGGCCTTTGCCTGGCGGCTGCAGATCCAGTTGGGAGGCACCAATTGCTATCGCGGGATCCCGAAGGAGAAGCCCAAGGTGGGGATCCCAGCCCGTCCCTTGAGCCCCCAGGTGGTGCGGGAAAGTCTGGGGCTGCTGCGGCAGGTTCTGGGGGTGTGGGGAAGTTGGATGGTGGGCGTAGCTCTAGTTCTCAGCTTGGGAGAGGGGCTGGGGGCCACTTCGGTATCGATTATTTGGTGGTATTGAGAAAGTCGCCGAGATTGAGGATGGTGTTTTGCTCGCTGACGATGGTTTGGATATCGTCAGGCAAGTTGCGGACGTACTCGAGCTGAAGGGCCTAGGGCGTCGCAGGCGCATGGGAAAGGGCTCCGGGATCCAAGACTTTTGATCGTTCTTAACGGGTGCTAGCTCAGCACCCAGCGCTGGAGAGCAATGCCAAGAAGCAGGCCCAGGCCGCCAAAGCGCAGCACCTGCCAAAAGGTGGCGGGGACAGGGTTAAACACTTCCAACAGGTAGGCTTGCAGGCGTTGCTCCAATTGGCTGACTTCCGCCTGAATTTCAGCCCAGTGTTCGGGGGAAAGCTGGGACAGGCGCTCCAGCTCGCGTAGGTCGACCAGCCGCGCTTGCAAGATCTCGAGCTTGGTTTGCAGAGCCTCAAGCGAATCCGGGGAATCGGGAGGAGCGGTCACGGCTGTGCCTCGGCTGGGGGGGCGGGGGAACGGGGTCGGGAAAATCCGGTTTGGATCTCGTTGAAGGGCTTGGCTTTGATCACCCCTGGGGGGACGGGATCCAGGTGGAAGAGGGCGCGAATGGCGTTTTCCACTTCCGTGATGGGGCGGTTGCCGATGGATTGATAAGCAATGTTGCCCTGGGAGTCAAAAAGGAGGGTCTGGGGCACTTGGCCGCTGTAGTATTGGCCACGCTCATCCCCGGGCAAGAGGGAATCGACAGAATAAGGGATGAAATAGACTCCCAGCCCATAGCGAACTTGCAGGTTGGCCAGGGTGGCAGCGTATTTTTTGCAATCGCTGCTGTCGTCGATGTAGTAGACGAGGAGGGCCGGGATCCCTTGTTCTTTGGCCTGCTTCAGGGAGACACGAGGGGGGATCATGCCGCCGTTGGAGCCGTAGAGGGCAAAGATGTTGCCGTCGTAGCGGTCGTCGTTGAGGAGGGCATTGGCAGGCGGAGACAACCAGCCCATGAACACGACGCACAAAGCCACCAGGAGAAGGCGCAGCCACAGCATGATTTGGAGAGGATTGTCGAGCAAAGAGGGGGCTCCCTCATTGTGCCATTTTGCTCTGGCGCCGCACTCCCCCTTCCAGTTTGCGGTGGGATCCCCTCATGGACGTTGGATAATGGTCTCGATCCGCCGTTGTTTTTTCACTGGATCTACGCCCACCAGCCGGATGTAGTCCTTGGGAAAACGGCTGAGGCACTGCTCGACAGCCTGACAGGCAGCGGCCCATTCTTTCAGGTGGGCAACTCCACACTCCTGCCAGGAATGAACCCGGTAGCGGCGCGGATCCGCGTGCTCCACCTGGATTTCGTATCCTTGCGCCAGGATCTGGCGAATATGGGCCTGCACTTTTGGGTTGAGCGGAACGGGGGGAGGATCGACCGAGTGAGCAGCCCCGGGAGGGGATGGCGGGGAAGCGGGAGGCGGCTCCTGGGAGGCGGAGCGCTTGAGGCCAAGGTATTCTTCGGAGAGGCGACGGGCTTCTACTTGTTGTTGCTCGGCTTTGAGCTGGTGGCCGGCCTGGATCAACTGCTCCAGAGAAAATCGCGGCGGCGGAAAGTGGGGGGCGCCTTCTTTGCTTTTGAGCAGGCGAAAGGCTATGCCCTCTAGGCCCACTTGTTGGATCAATTGCCATACCTGCTCGTCGTAAAGTTGGGCGCGCAGGGCGCCGAAAAAGTCGATGGCCTGTTCAGGAAAAGTGTCCACCAGGCGCTCGACTTCCTCCAGCGACAGCCCGTCAGCCTGAAAAATGCCGTGAACGATGTGAATGCGGTCGGTGCGGCTGGGCTCCCAATAGAACTTGCGCATGCGCCCATCGCGGATGAGGGGGGCATAGAGGGTGGAAAAGTCATTGCCGGTGGCGATGATGGGCACGCGTGGCAGAGGCTTGGGATCGTAGCTGCCGGGAAGCTGCACGTTGGTGGGGTTGTCGGCGATGTTCATCAAGGTGGCGCTGACCAGTTGGGTGTTGACGGTGTACTGGGTCATGGTGTTCAGACGGCCAGCACCGGCATCCAGGTCGTTGATCATCAGCACGGCCATCTGGCCAAATTTGCGGATGTGCTCGGCAGCTTCACGGTAGCGCAGACGGATCATGCGAGCCGGATCCCCGGCGTCGGGACTTTCCAGCTCACCGCCGGAGATGTGAACGGCATAGACCTTCATGCGCTCGAAAATCAGGTTGCACTGAAAGGTCTTGCCCTCACCCTTACGCCCGTGGATGCCCAAGATGAGCGGAACCGGCACGTCCGGCAAAGGGAGATGATTCTTCGTCAGGTGCAGGGCGACGACCTTGAGGAAGGTGGGGGCAATGTAGTAGCTCATCCGCTCCGGGTTAGCTGGCTGTTTGCTATTTGAGGATACCTCTTCGGCAGAGGGCTACAGGCTCAAGCGGCAAAATGGATGCGCAGGTAGTCTTCTTCCATCTTGGCGCGGGCCGGGGTCATGGCTGCCAAGGTCTGGGGCAACACCAGGTTGCGGCGGTGGTTGCCGATGCGGATGTTCAGCTCATCCCCAGTTTTGCTCAGTTCCACCTGCTCTTTCGGGATCCCGGGCAAGTACAGATCCAGGCGGTACTGGCCGTTGTCGGTGACCACATGCATCGTTTGCTCGGTGTAGAACACTTCCGCCGGGTTGCGCTCTCCCCAAAGGTCTTTTTTCAGGCGGGCCAGGGCGTCCCACCCCACCAACTCCTCGGAGTACAGCGGGATCTCCACCACCGGTAGAGGAGCAAAGTTCTCGTGGATCTCCCGGCGATATTTTTGTTGGGCGGCCTTCCAGGCAGCAAAGTAGGGATCCACCACTCCATCCGGCAGAATGCGGTTGGCAATCACCAAATCGGTGGCGACGCCGTAAAGGCTGAGGTAGGCGTGGGCCCGCAGCGATTCTTTGATCACCATCTTTTCGGGGTTGGTGACCAGCCGCACCGAGGTGATGCGGTTGTTGGTGAGGATGCCCTCCAGCCGCTCGATCTTCTGGTAGAACTCGTAGGGGGCATCCAGTACCTGGTCATTGGGCAGGGGGATCCCGGTCAGTCCCTTCACAATTGGCTCGGCAATAGGACGCAGCATCTGCGCCAAGCCCTGCAGGGGCTTGTAGAACTTGCGCATGTACCAGCCGGAAACATCCGGCAAACTCAAAAGGCGCAGAGCCGTGCCCGTAGGGGCTGAGTCGATGATGAGCACATCGAACTTGCCCTCGTCGTAATGGCGATTGACCCGCACCAGGGCAAAGATCTCGTCCATCCCCGGCAAAATGGCCAGCTCCTGCGCCTGCACCCCATCCAGCCCACGCGCCTGCAACACCTGGGTAATGTAGGTTTTGACGGATCCCCAATTCAGCTCCAGCTCGTTGAGGGCATCCAGCTCCGCGCCCCAAAGGTTGGGTTTGACCTCCACCGGCTCATGGCCCAAGGGCTGATCGAAGCTATCGGCCAACGAGTGGGCCGGATCGGTGCTCAGCACCAAAGTTTTCAGGCCGATCTCGGCACAACGCCAGCCGGTCGCCGCTGCCATCGAGGTTTTGCCGACCCCACCCTTGCCGGTCATGAGGATGATGCGTTGCATGAGAGCGCCATTTACATTCTTTTACAGGATAGCTCTAGCCTAGCCGATTTGCTCTGCTCTTTGAGAGGTAGCCGAGGAGCTGGGGTGCAGCCAGCAGGTAAACTATTGATTTGATTGCCGATCGTGTCGGCGGGACGGAGTCCTTGAAATCAAGCCTGTTGCAGGCATGTGGGAGGTACGTGATGATCTGTCGCTGGCGGAGTGTGTTGCTGGTTGCCATCCTGACATTGGGGCTGTGGCTGGGATCGCTTCCTGTACAGGCGGCTGCCGGCTTGCCCCGAGAGCTGCAACAACTGGAGCAACAGGTGGAGCGGCTGCAAAGCCTGGTGGAGGCGGAGGACTGGTTGGAGATCCGCTCCTACATCCACGGACCGATGGGCCTGACCCGCAAGACCTTGACCGGCCTGGCGGCCACCTTGCCGGATCGGCAAAAGCGGGAAGTGCTGCGCCTGGCCAAGGAGATGGGCCGTAGCCTGGAACAACTGGACTTTGCCGCCAAAGCCTATGACCAACCGGAGGTGGAAGCAGCCCAGGCCAAGGTGAAAAAGACGTTGCAAGAGTTGGAGGCCGTGTTTTCCTAGGCTGTGTTGAGCTGACCTTCATCTCAAACGGCAATGAAACGGTTCGTTACGTCCATCCCCAGCTCCCCTCTCCCTCAGGGAGAGGGGCTGGGGGTGAGGGATGTCCCTCAGGGAGAGGGGCTGGGGGTGAGGGATCCAGAAAACGCTGGCGCAGCGAAACATCCCAAAAAGTTAGAAAAAATGGGGATCCCTGAGCGGGGATCCCCGATTTGGTTGATCGATCTGTATCTGGGCCAAGCTAGGGCTGCCGTCGGAAGCTCTTCACCTCCAAGACCGGCCCCACCTGAGCCACCGTCACCATGTCTTCTTTGAGCTGTCCCTGGATGGTGACTTCCAACCCCTCTTGTAAGAGCTCTTTGGGGGCGCGGAAGAGGGCATAGTGCTGGCCGGAAGGCAGGGTCAGCACCCACACCCCTCCTTCGATATCCAGGAACTGGATGGTACCGCTGTATTCTTCCATCACCGCCTCAGCGCTAGACCGGTGCTGTTGGACTGGGACTCCAGGATGGCTTGTGCTCCCAAATAGGCCAGGCCCAGGCAGAGCAGGCCATTGAAGAGCAAAAAGGAGCGACCCAGCCAAGCAGAGGATCCAAGCCATACTACCCCCTCATAGAACAGAGATCCGGACAAGAGCAGATGGGAGGCCATGCCGATAGAGAGGCCGATCACCGCCCAGCGCCAGCGCCGATGGCCCAGGAGCAGCACCAGCAACAGGCCCGGGATCAAGACGCTGGCAAACAAGGGGTTCAAAGCGTTGGTTTGGGCCAAGGCGGTGCCCAGCTCCGGCAGGGAGCTCCCCGCCAATTGGAAGGGCCAGCGAGGGGCACCCACAATGGCCAAGCCCTGCAGTGGGAAGAGGCCGGCGCTGCCCAAGAGGATCCCGGCCAGCAAAGGCACTGTTGCCCGCATCGGCTTGGGAGCCAGCCACCAGCGGATCAGCACCAGGATGATGTAGCCGCCTATCACCATCAGCAGCTTGGGCACCAGGGCAATCGGGCCGCCATCAAACCAGAAGCGCGGGTTGAGGTAGCCGTTGTTGTTCAGGTATTGCAGGAAGTCCTTCAGCCACAGCACCAGGGGGTTCTCCTCTTGCTGACCGGTGGCTCGGGCCAGCGCCTTGGCAGCATCCAGACGACCGGCCCCGTAGAAGTTCTGTTTGTCGCCGGGCACCGGGGTGGCCGACATCTTCAGCACCTCTTCCACCTTGTCCGGGTCTTTGATGCCCTGGGCTTGGATCAGCGCCGCCACGCCGGCCACGTGGGGAGTGGCCATGCTGGTGCCTTGGAAGTAGGCAAAGACCGGCTCGCTGGGGTTGCGGCGGTTGATGGTCTGCTGCAGAATGCCGTACTCAGGGTGATCGGGGGTTTTGGCGCCGCCCGGGGCAGAGATGTCCACCCCCACCCCATAGTTGGAGTAAGGGGCTTTGCTGCCATCGGGGCCGGTGGCCGAGACAGCGATCACATGCGGGTAGCGGGCCGGGTAGCTCACCTGGTCGGAGTTTTCGTTGCCGGCGGCTGCGATCACCGTCACCCCTTTGCTGTGGGCATAGGCTACGGCCTCTTCCATCAGTCGGGCCGAAGCGCGGCTACCCAGGCTGAGGTTGATGATCGTGGCCCCGTGGTCGGCAGCATAGCGGATCCCTTCCACCACATCCGACAGGGAGCCGAAGCCGTTGGCATCCAACACCCGCACCGGCATAATCTTGGCCTTGAAGGCGATGCCGGCTACACCCAAGAAATTGTTGGTGGATTGGGCGATGGTTCCCGCCACATGGGTGCCGTGGCCGTTGAGGTCTTCCGGGTCCTCATCATCGTCCACGAAGTCATAGCCCTGCACAAATTGAGTTTGGGCCAGGTCGGGAACTCGCGTCACCCCAGTATCCACCACGGCTACCGTCACCCCTTCCCCCTGAGAGATGTCCCAGGCTTCCGGCATGCGGATGGCCCTGAGATTCCACTGCTGGGGATAGAGGCGGTCGTTGGGCACAAAGGCCGCCTGGAATTGATAGTTGGGGTGAGCGTACTCGATCAAAGCTTCGTTGGTGAGCCGCTTGACCAGCCGCCGCGTGGATCCCAGATGGTCGGCATCCACGTCAAATAGGTAGATCGCTTCTTGGCGGGCAAAAGCGCTGTCGCTGCTGGGGCGGAGCGTCAAATTATACTCTTTGGCGATAGCGGCAATCTGGCTGGGGGTGGCCGTATTAACAAAGTTGACCACGATGCTGTCGTAGGGGGTGGATCCCTTGCCGCAAGCCGTCAACAGCAGTGCCATCAGTCCGGCGCAGCAAAGGCCCAACCAGCGTCTGAATTTCATAATTCACGCCCTCGGGATCCAAACCAAAATGGTTGCAACCAGTATGCCTTCTGGATCGACGATTGACGAGATGCGATCCGGGATTGGGGCAAAATTGCCAAAAGGTGCAACCTTCGCCGCGCAAGAAGGGATCCCAGCCCTGCCGAGAAAGTGCTATGACAAGATGAGCGAAGAAGAAGGGGGAAGTCAGGGTCGTATGGATAGAGTTTTGCAGCTCCTGATCCAGGGTTGGTACTATTCCATCCCCCTGCTGACGTTCTCGGTCTTCTCGGTGGCCTGTTGCATCGAGCGGGCCTTGTTCTGGTGGAAGGTCACCCACCGGCAGGAGGAGGTGGTGCGGCAAGCCCTCAGCCAGTACCGCCGCAACCCACGCGCTGCCCAGTATCTGCTGGAACAAAATGCCGACCTGCCCATTGCTCGCATCTTTTTGGCCGGCCTGGAGCTGAACGAAGCCAGCCCCGAAGATTTTAAGTTGGCCCTGGAAACAGCCCTGGCGGCAGAGGTGCCCCTGCTGAAGCGCTTCAACACGGTCTTCGACACTGTCATTACCGTTGCCCCCTTCCTGGGACTGCTGGGCACGGTTACCGGCATCATCCAGATCCTCAGCTCCATCCAACTGGGAGATATCGGCGGCACCGACACACAGGGGGTGGGTCAAGGGATTGCCGAAGCCCTCTACTCGACCGCCTTTGGGCTGATCGTGGCCATTCCCACCTTGCTGATCTCCAATGTCTTCCGCTCTCTCTACCTGCGGCAACTTTCCAAGATCCAGGAGTACGGCGGCGAGCTGGAGTTGCTGCATCGGCAGCGGCAAGAGATGCAAGCCCAGCAACTTTCCCAGTACCCCTACACGCAGTCCAGACCCGGTGGCAGCTCCACCCTTCCGCCCTACTCTTCGCTTGAGCCCTCTTAAGCCATGCGCATCCCCGAAGAAAACTTCCGCTCCGGCGAGATTAATATTGTGCCCTTGATCGATGTCATCTTTTCGATCTTGGTGTTTTTTGTCATCGCCAGCTTGGTGCTCACCCGCTCGGAAGCGCTGGATGTCAACCTGCCGGACGCAACCACGGCCCAAGTTCGTCTACAGCCGGATGTAACGGTGAGCATCACGGCAGAAGGCCAGATCGCCGTCAACCAGGAAAAGATCGCCGATATCTCCGCTCTGATCCCGACGGTGGAACGCATCCTGGCCGAGAAGCCGGCTGAAGGGCGCCGCCTGGTGGTGATCAACGCCGATTTGGCCCTCTCCCACGGCAAGGTGGTAGAGGTGATGGATACCCTGCAGCGGCTGCCCAACGTCAGCCTGGCCATTGCCGCTCGCCGCCCCGCCAATAACCGTTGACACCTTCCCTCTCTCTGGGGTCACCCTGCCCCCAGCAGTTGGATCAGCAGCGCCTTTTGCACGTGGAGGCGATTTTCTGCTTGATCCCACACACGGGACTGGGATCCCTCTAAGACCTCGGCAGTAATCTCCTCTTCCCGGTGGGCAGGCAAGCAGTGCAGCACGATAGCCTCGGGATCCGCCTGTTTTATCAGCGCGGCGTTGACCTGGTAGGGCAGGAAGTGGGCTTTGCGGGCCTCGGCCTGATCCTCTTGGCCCATGCTGGCCCACACGTCGGTATAGACCACCTGAGCTCCTGCGACTGCTGCGTAGGGATCCCGTAAGACCAGCACCTGCGATCCCTGGGCCAGGGCTTGTGCTTCTGCCACCACCGCCCCATCCGGCTCGTAACCGGGGGGTGTGGCGACACGGATGTGGATCCCGCTCATGGCACAGCCCAGCAGCAGGGAATGGGCAACGTTATTGCCGTCGCCGCAATAGGCCAAGGTCAGGCCCGCCAGTTGGCCGAAGTTCTCCTGGATGGTGAGCAGATCGGCCAACACCTGACAGGGGTGAAACTGATCCGTGAGGGCGTTGATCACCGGGATCTCGGCATACTCGGCAAAGATCTCCAGCTCTCGCTGGTCGTAGGTGCGAATGGCAATGACATCCAGGTAGCGGGAGAGGACGCGGGCCGTATCCGGCAGGGGTTCGCCGCGGCTCACCTGCAGCGCCGTCGGTACCAGATCCAGGGTGCTGCCCCCACACTGGGCCATGGCAGCAGTAAAACTGACGCGGGTGCGGGTGGAAGCCTTTTGAAACAACAGCCCCAGCACCCGACCCCGCAGATCCGCCCGATAGGGATCCCGCTTCAGTTCCGCCGCTTGAGCCAGCAGGGCCGATAGCTCTGCCGATGTCAGGTCGCTGAGCCGGAGCAGATCCCGCCCGGCTAAGTTCACAGATCCCACGGTCTTCGACTCGGCCATAGTGCCGCGCGCCACCTCCACGAACAACCCAGCATTGCCAACCCCGCGTTGGTCTTTGAGCCTCAGCTCGACCACGGCCTCAGGATCCGGCTACCGCGAAGAGGAACGAATGGCCTCTTGGGCCTGTTGCCGACGGGCCGAGATCTGAGCCTGGAGGGCCTGGATGGCGGCAGCATACTGGGGGTCGGCCGAGGTGGCCACCAACTCCCGGTTCTGGCCCAGCCGCTTCAGATCTTCTTCAGACAACTCCACCAAAATATCGGGGGTGATGCCCTTGTGATCGATGTCGGTGCCGTTGGGGGTGCGATAACGGGCGATGGTCACCGCCAGGCCCGACCCATCCGACAGGGGATGCACCGACTGCACCAGGCCCTTGCCGAAGGTTTGCGTGCCGATGATCACGGCGCGACGGTTATCTTGCAAAGCCCCCGACAGGATCTCGCTGGCGCTGGCGGATCCCCCATCCACCAAAACGGCCAAAGGCTTGTCGGTGAGGGCGGTGTTGTTGGCCGTGAGGCGATCCTGCTCCCCTTGCCGGTTCACCGTCGAGACAATGCTGCCTCGGTCGATCCACATGCGGGCGATCTCGGCGCTGGAGTAGAGCAGCCCCCCTGGGTTGGCCCGCAGATCGAGAACGTAGGCGGCCACCCCTCGTTTCTCCAGCTCGCGAATGGCTTGGCGCATCTTCTCGGCAGCGTTGCCGGAAAACTGGGTGATGCGGATGTAGCCGATGGGCAGGCCGCTTTCCTCGTGAACCTCGTAGCGCACGGTGGCCAGCTCGATTCTCTCCCGCACCAGGTCGAACACCTTCAGCCCTTCTCCCTCGCGGCGGATGGTCAGCCGCACCCGCGTACCCGGCTCGCCCCGAATGAGGTTGACCGCGGCGTTGGTGTCCATGCCTTCGGTGGACTTGTCGTCGATGCGCACGATCACGTCTTTGGATTTGATCCCGGCCCGGTCGGCGGGGGACCCTTCGATGGGGGAGATCACCACCAGCTCGTTCGTCTCTTGATCCATGCCCAGCGTGATCCCCACCCCGGTCAGCTCGCCGGATGTATCAATTTGCATGCTGGCGAACTGATCGGGATCCAAAAAGCGGGTGTAGGGATCGTTCAGTTTCTTCAGGGCTTCGCGAATGGCCGCATAGGCATCTTCTCGGGTGGCATATTCTCGGCTGAGCAGATCCCGCCGCACCGCCTCCCAATCGACGGAGTTAAAGGAAGGATCGACGTACTCGCGATTGACGATCTGCCAAACTTCGTCCACCACTTCTTTGGGATCCCGGCGAAACCCTGCCCAACCCGGACTGGATAGCTGCACGCCAACCAGCGACACGGCTGTGACTACCGCAGCCGTTGCACTCACCACAAACCCACGCTTTCTCATTGGCTCTCCTAGAAGACAAGGTGCTAAAAGTCGAGGTTGACGAGGTGGATCGCTAACCGTCCGGGAACGGAAGTGCAAGCAAAAGCTTTCTCTCGTCCGCCCTCATCCCAGAAGCATCGGAGATGAAGGAGGAATACCCCGCCGCAGCCGGTGGGATCCAAAGTTTGGTAGGCTGCAAATGGCACAGCCCGAATGTGCCTAACCTAGCATAGGGATCCCCACAAGGGCGCTCCTGGGATCCCATTCATCACACATCCCAACCCAATTGCCGCTCTTTGTTCTGGATGGGCGCTTGTGCCGCCTTCTTGACCCTATGTCCCTCTCCACCGACTGCCCTAACTCGCTTGCAGCCGCTTTCGATCGGCCTTTGCTGTCCCAAGTGCAGTTGGCCCGCGCTGCCGCCCAGCGCACAGCCACCTTGCCCACTGCTATTAAAAATGCTGCTCTGGAGGCCATGGCCACCGCCCTGCTGGAACACCAAGAGGCCATCTTGACGGCCAACCAGGCGGATTTGGAGCAGGCAGCAGAGAGGGTCGAGGCCGGGGAGTTGTCGGCAGCCGCCTATGCCCGCCTGAAGCTGGATCCCCACAAGTTGGCGGACATGGTGGCCGGAGTGCGGCAGGTGATCCGGCTAGGGGATCCGGTGGGCCGAGCTTTGCTGATCCGAGAGCTGGACGAGGGGCTGGTACTGGAGCGGCGCACCTATCCTTTGGGAGTGCTGGGGGTGATCTTCGAGTCGCGGCCCGATGCTCTGGTGCAAATTGCCGCCCTGGCGGTGAAAACGGGCAATAGCGTCTTGCTCAAAGGGGGATCCGAAGCCCTGCTCTCTTGTCAGGCGTTGATGGCGGCCATCCAAGCGGGGCTGCAGCAGATCCCGGACTTTCCCCAGGGATCTTTGCAGCTGCTCACCAGCCGTGAGGAGATCAAAGCCCTGCTGCAACTGGAGGGGCTGGTGGATCTAATTATCCCCCGCGGCTCCAGCAGCTTTGTCCGCTACATCATGGAAAATACCCGCATCCCGGTGCTGGGCCACGCCGATGGCCTGTGTCACCTGTACGTGGATCGGGCTGCCGATGTGGAGATGGCGGTGAGGCTGACGCTGGACAGCAAAACCCAGTACCCCGCCGCCTGCAACGCCATCGAGACCCTGCTGGTGCACGCGGACATTGCCCCCCAGTTTTTGCCCCCGGCGGTCCAGGCGCTGCGCGAGCAAGGGGTGGAGTTGCGCGGGGATCCCCGCTGCCGCGAGCTGGTGCCGGATCTGATCCCGGCCACTGAGGCCGACTGGAGCACCGAGTACGCCGATTTGATCCTCTCGATCAAGATGGTCGGCTCCCTTGACGAGGCCATTGCCCACATCCAGCAGTACGGATCCCGCCATACCGAGGCCATCGTAACCGAAGATGCCGCCGCCGCCCGTCGATTTCTGGATGAAGTGGATGCGGCAGGAGTCTTTCACAATGCTTCCACCCGCTTTGCCGACGGCTTCCGCTACGGCTTTGGGGCAGAAGTGGGGATCAGCACCCAAAAACTGCCGCCGCGCGGCCCGGTGGGTTTGGAGGGCTTGGTGACCTACCGCTACCAACTGCGAGGGCAAGGACATCTTGTAGCCGACTATACAGGCCCGCAGGCCCGGCCTTTTCAACATCGAGATCGTCTGAACAACACCGGTTTGGCCTAGGGGACACGGCCTGCCCCGGAAAGGTTATGAGGCAAGCGTTCATAAAAACCGTTCTCCTCGTCTTGGCAGCTCCAGGTTGGGGTAGATTAAAGAATAGCTCTGTGATTTGCAAAGGTTGTGCTTCGTGTCGCGCTGTGGTGTGACAATTAACGATTGGGTTCTGGACTCCAACTGTGCCGACTTGAGCGCCTTTGACCCAGCACCTTGCTTTTTGGTCGCCTTTTGTTATTTCGATTAGGAGCTTCACTGAATCATGTCTGTGCGTCTGTATGTCGGAAATCTGCCGGAAGAGGTGGATCGTCAGGCGTTGGAGAAGCTCTTTCGCTCTGCCGGCGAGGTGATTTCCACCAAGGTGATTCGGGATCGCAAGACCGGCAAGTGTCGCGGCTTCGGATTTGTAACGGTGAACACCGAGGAGCAGGCGCAGCAGTACATCGAAAAGTTCAATGGCCACAGCTTTGGGGATGTTAACTTGCGCATTGAGATCGCCCAGCCGCGCGACCGAGGGGAAGAGGCCCCATCCAAAGCGGCAGCTCCTGAGCCCTCAGCCAAAGAGTCTGGCAAGGAGTCTAAAGATTCCAGAGCATCCAGAGATTCTGAGGCCAAAGGCTCTAAAGATCCATCAGCAGGAAACTCTGCTCCCAGCAAAAAGCAACGCCAGCGCGGCAACAAAGGCGGGCGCGCCACTGTCGCTGCCGCCAGCGAGGTAGCCTCTGAGCCGGATCCCCGCTGGGCCAGCCAGTTGCAGCGGATCAAGGAGCAGCTTCTGCAGGCCACCAATTCCTGATCCCCCCGAAGGAGTGATAGACACCGTTGGGATCCGACGGTAGGCTGTGTGGAGTTCTGGGCATGTCTGAGACGGGGGTTAGGATGAATAGGCTGGTGAGGGTTTTTCGCGCTTGGGCTCAGGCCGGACTTTTGCTTGGGCTAATGGTTCTGCTGGAAGTGGGAAGTGGAGCTGCGGTTTTCCTGCCGGCGGCGGCGGCCCCGGCAGATTTGGAAGAGCAGGTGCTCCAGATCATTCGCAAGAACCCCCAGGTGATCCTAGAGGCTGTCCAGGAATACCAGCAGCGACAGTACCAAGAGCAACAGCAACAGCAGCAGCAGTTGGCGGAAGAATTTGGCCGTCAGTTGCGGGAGAACCCGCGTGCCGTCATCGGAGACTCTCCCCAACTGGGATCCGAGGCTTTGCGGTTGGTGTTGGTGGAGTTTTCCGATTTTCAATGTCCCTTCTGCGCCCGCGCCCACGATACCCTCAAACAGTTCATGGCCGAGCACGGGAACGAGGTGACCTTGGTGTACAAGCACCTGCCCTTGACCAGCATCCACCCGGAGGCGATGGCGGCGGCTCGCGCGGCTTGGGCTGCCCAGCGCCAGGGTAAGTTCTGGGAATTTCACGACGAGCTGTTCGCCAACCAATCCCAGCTTGGAGATGCGTTTTATGTGGCCACTGCCGAGAAGTTGGGCCTGAACGTGGAGAAGTTCAACCGGGATCGGCGCAGCCGGGCGGCAGAGCGAGCCATTCAGCGGGATATGGATCTGGCCTCTCAACTGGGCATTGGCGGCACGCCCTATTTCATCTTGAACGGCATTGCCTTCTCGGGGGCGCAGCCGCTGGAGGTGTTTGAGCAGACGCTGCAACAGGCCAAACAAGCTCTTTAGCCCGTTCAGGGTCTTAGGTCCTGATGTCGAGTCCCTATCGTTGCCCGGAGTGTGGGGATGAGTTCCTGTTTCGACCGGATCCCTGCCCCACCTGTGCCAGCCGACAACGCCAGAAGCAGCGGGCCGCTCGCGCCAAGGAAAAGCGGGGCAGCTACGACCTGACGGGCCAAGTTGCTGCTGCCGAGTTCTGGCAACTGTTGCGCTGGTACCCCTGTTGCCCCTGCTGTGGCAGGCCATGGTCACAGGTGGGATCCGCTCCTGTCCAGGATCACATCATCCCCCTCAGCCGCGGAGGGCCCAACACGGCTGCCAACTTGCAGCCCCTCTGCCCGGCCTGCAACGGCTGGAAGGCAGACTTTCTCATCTATTTCGACAGGGCCGTGCCGGGTCAGGTGCGACCCTTGCCCCAGCACCTTTGGCCCAGCTTTCGGCGTTGGCTCCGCCTCACCGGGGCCAATCGGGGGGTGGAGGATGTCCACAGCATCTTGTCCAGCCCCTGCGAAAGGCAACTGGACTGGTTGGATCCCAGCTTAGATCTTGGCGGCGGGGATCGCCCCCACGTGGTGCAACAGTTGGCCTATCCCCTGGCCAGCCCGGCCCAATTGCAGGCGGAAACCCTGCGCCTCACCCTAGTGGCGATCTCACTTGCAGAAGAATCCCTGGCGACTCCAACAAGCGGTGCAAAGGGCAGCGAGGCCCAATGGGGCTATTCTCAACAGCAGCGAGACGGTTCCTGACCTCCCCTCTCCCTCAGGGAAAGGGGCTGAAGCTGGCTGCTGCTACTCCACGGGCAGGATGCGGGCGTCAAACCCCGCCTCGGCCAGGGCGCGCCGCGCCTGTTCGGCATTGGCCCGCTGCCGGTAAGTGCCCACCTGAATCACAGAGCCGCGCACAAAAGCGTCAGGGGCAAACTGCTGCAGCTTGGGCAGCGCCTCTGCGCCGGCGGATACCACCACCCAAAATCCGCCTGTGCCTTCTTCGCGCAGGGATGCGGGAGAGGGGGTGGGATCCTGAACCAGAAGCGGTCGAGAGCGGCGCAGATCGGCGGGGAAGATCCCGGCTTCGTAGCCTCGGTCGGCCAGGTACCGCACCTGTTCGGCGGCAGCAGCCGGATCGGCAAACCCGCCCGTGCGCACCACCCGCAGGTCGTCGTAGATCAAAGGCAGGGATCCCTCTAGCAGTTGTTTGAGTGCAGGCCATTTCTCACCGCTGGGATCCGCCACCAACACCCAGTAGCGCTCCCCCTGAGGTGGATTGGAGTCAGGATCCCCTACAGCTTCCTCCCCTGCCAGCGACACCGCCACTGCCGGCAAGCCCTGGGCGGTCAGCCAGCGGGCCTGATCCTGCGCCAGCGACAGGCGGGAGAAGGTGCCCGTCTGCAAAGCCGCCTGGCCGCGGTACTGCACCACAGCAGCTCCTGGAAAAAAGCGGCGCACCCGCTCTTCCAGCCGGGGATCCCTGCTGGGGTTGGGCACATAGGTGGCAAAGGGCCGCTGGGGATCGGAGGGGGGAGCCGTTGGCGCCGGCGGGGCAGGGTTTTCAGAGCTGGGGGAGGGGCGGTCGGGCGCTGTTTGGGCGGGAAAAGCGGGCGGAAGGGGCGGATCCGTATCTTGACGGCTCACCACCCGCACCGGCAAGCCCAACCGTTCCAATTCAGCCTGGCGGCGTTGGGCGTGGTTGCGGTTGATGAACGTCCCCGCTAAAATGAACACCTGCCCGTCCCCTTGCACCAAATAGGCATCCGGCACCTGGCCGCGCACCTGGGCTAGAGCGGCTGCCTCGTTGGCCAGCACATGTACCTGGTAGCGGGTCAAGGCCAAAGCAGCAGGCAGGGCGAGGACAAAAGCCGCCAGGGATCCGGCCAAGAGAGCCGCTGTCATCCCCAGCCGTGGAGCAGGAAGCCCCTGCCACCCTGGAGCAGCCCTTTGGTTTATAAGCCATCTGCGGCACTGAAACAGCCCGGCGTTCACGGGATAAGCACAGACTTAGCGCATTTTTGGGTGCATCTCTAGTATAGACAGGTCGGCAGAACTCCACCCCTGGCGGGAATGGTTTGCGGCCCAGGGGTTTTCAGAAGCGGCGGCGCCGGCGGCGCCGAGCAGTCAGGGTGCGGGATCCCCCCAGGGCAAAGCGGATGATCTCCGTCTTGTACTGCTGCGAGCCCTCTGTGTAGTGGGCAAGCTGAATAGCGGATCCCTGGCCGGAGGGAAGAGCTGGCAAGGGCTGATCCGGGGTTTCGGCTTCGAGGGCGATGAAAAATCTTAGACGCAGCAGCACCTCCAGTTTAGACAGGCGCTCGGTCTGTTCGGGCACGAGGCGGCCGAGAGAGATTTGGAGGCGCGGCCTGCGGCGCCGGGATCCAGGGCGGCTCCAAAGCTGCCGGGCCAACGTCCACAGAGAGGCTTGCTCAGGAGACTTGACCAATAGCTTCCAGCCTGTCAGCGGGTTGAGGCCATAGGTAAGCAGCAGAGAATACATCGGCGGCAGGAAAGAGCAGAGGAGCGTTTTGAGTTAATGTCAAAAGGATAGCCCATAGGCCAACTGTAGCACTGCTACCTGCTACCTGAAGACCGATTGCAATGGCCGGGATCCCTGCCCAACGCTGGCTGTTTCATTCTGCAGACACACTGGCTGCCCAGAACTTGGCCGAGGCAGTGGGGGTCTCCTCTGTGTTGGCTCAGATCTTGCTCAATCGCGGCCTCTCTAGCCCTGCTGCTGTGCAGCGGTATTTGCAGCCGGATCCCGCCCACCTGCCCCCGCCCAGCCAGGATTTTGCCGATTTGCCGCTGGCGGTGGAACTGCTGGATGGGGCGATTTGCCGACAAGAGCCCATTGCCATCTGCGGCGACTACGATGCCGACGGCATGACCAGCACGGCTCTGCTGCTGCGGGCGTTGCGGGGCACGCCAGTGGTTTACCGCATTCCCAGCCGCATGACCGAGGGCTATGGCCTCAACAGCCGCATGGTGCAAGAGCTGCACCGCGAGGGGGTGCGCCTCATCCTCACGGTGGACAACGGCATCTCTGCCCACGAGCCCATCCAACTGGCCAAAGCCCTAGGTTTGACGGTGATCGTGACGGATCACCACGATTTGCCGCCCCAGTTGCCCCCTGCCGACGCCATCCTCAATCCCAAACAGCTCCCGCTCTCTTCTCCCTATCGAGGGATGGCCGGGGTGGGGGTGGCCTACCTCCTGGCCCAGGCGCTGGCGGAGCGGCGCGGTGACGGCCATTTGGAGCGGGTGGCGCTGGAACTGTTTACCGTGGGCACCATTGCCGATTTGGCGCCGCTGACAGGGATCAACCGCCTTTGGGTGCGGCAGGGGCTGAACCTCTTGCCCACTTCCCAGGTGGCCGGGATCCGCGCCCTGTTGCAGGTGATGGGGGTGCAGGGATCCCCAGAGGAGCTGCGGCCTGAGTGGATTGGGTTTGGCCTGGGGCCGCGCATCAACGCCGTTGGGCGGATTGGCCAGGCGAGAATGGGGATCCAGTTGCTGACCACCGACGACCCGCAGCAGGCGGAGAAACTGGCCCGCCGCTGCGAACGCCTCAACCAGGTGCGGCAGCAGATGTGCAGCCGCATCGAGGCCGAGGCCCTGGAGCAAATTGCCCGGCAAGGTCGGGATCTGCGGCAGGAGCGGGTGTTGACGATTTTGGGATCCCCGCAGCAGAAATGGCACAAAGGGGTGATCGGCATCGTGGCCTCGCGCTTGGCAGAGCGTTTGGGCTGTCCGGTGTTCATCGGCAGCCAGTCGCGGCAAGGGGAGGTCAGCGGCTCGGCGCGGCAGGGGATCCCGGAGTTCGACGTGTTTCAGGCGTTGGAGTTTTGCCAAGATCTGTTCAGCAAACACGGCGGCCACCCGGCGGCAGGGGGATTTAGCCTGAGGGCGGAAAACTGGCCTCTTTTTGAAGAGCGGCTGCGGCAGTTTGCCCAACAGCAGTTGCAGCCGGAGCAGATCCAGCCGCTGGTACAGATCGACGTGGAGGTGGCACTGGCGGATCTCACCCTTGACCTCTATCGAGAGCTTCAGCATCTGCAGCCCTGTGGCATCGGCAACCCTGAGCCGGTCTTCTGCAGCCGCAACCTGCAGGTGCTGCAACAGCAGCGCTTTGGCGCAAGGGCCGTTAGTGGGGATACCCCCAGCCACCTGAAGCTGCTGGTTCAGGATCCCGACACTTCTGCCTTTGGCAACCGAGCAGAACCCTCACTAGCCTCAACCGCCAAAGCCCGCAGCCGTCCCCTGTGGGCCATTCGCTGGCGAGGGGCTGAGAATTATCCCCTGCCCGACCGAGTTGACCTCGCCTACACTCTGAAGGCCAAAACGTGGCAGGGAGAAACCCAACTGGAGCTGGAAATTGTCGGGATCCGACCTGCCCAAGAGGCTGCTGCCCGCACCCCCCCCTTTCCTCTGGACGCTGCTCCTTCCATGTCCCACTCCCAGAGCGAGACCGAGTCCTCACCCCTGTTGATCTGGCGACCCACCCCCCAGCCCACCCAGCCTTTGCGTTGGCAAGCTGTAGACCGGTTTTCTGTCCTCTTGCCCCGGGCGCGGGGAACCATCCTGTTCTACGGCTTCCGCCGCCCTTCGCTTGTCCTGTCTTCTGGGCGGCACTTGACTCTCCACTACGACCGCCCCCAAACCGGCCACCGCTACGATCAACTCTGGTTGTGGAGTTGGCCTCCTTCTGTGGATCACCTCAAGTGGCTGCTCTGGGGTACTCCCAGCAGTGAGCTGCTGATCGCCGTCCATCGGCAAGCGGTGCCCCTACCCTCCGCCACCGGCTTGCAACGCCAGCTCCGCCAATACCTGCAAACCCACAGCCAGGTGGATCTGCTGCGCTTGGCCCAGCAATGGTGGCTGTCTCCGGCGGTATTGGTGGCAGGCTTGCGCTCCCTGGGGTATGCCTGTTCGGATTTTGGCCCCACAGGATCCCTGGACGAAGAACTGGAGGCCCAGCAAGCTTGGTACCGCAGCTCCTGGCAGCAAGTGGCCGCCCGGCTGCTGCAGATTCCTTTTGCGCCAGCGGTGTAGGGCAGCATGGGAATTAAGCTACTGCTGGGCTCCGACTACCACGGCAGCGACCGGCTGATCCGGCAGGCCCTGGCCCATCTGCCACAGGTGGATGCTTACATCAACTGCGGCGATTTCTGTTCCAAGGCCGGCAAGCCCTCCCGTAAAGCCACCCAGGGCTTTCATCCGGCAGCGCAAGCCGAGGTAGCCCAGTTGCAATCTTTTCTGGCGGCGGTGGAGAGTTTGGGCAAGCCCTGGCTCTTCCTGCCCGGCAACCACGATCCGGCGGCTGCGGTTTTGGATTCGCTGGCTGGCAGTTGGGGGCGGGCCATCACCCAGTCCTGCTGCTTTGAGTGGCTGGGGTTACAGGTTTTGGCTGTGCCCTGGACTCCCCCCTGTGGTTGGAGCTGGTCTCTCACCTCCGGCCATTTGCAGGAGCTGCTCCACCTCTACCGTCAACCCCCCCGGCCCATTGACCTGCTGCTGACCCATGCTCCGCCGCAAGGTCTTTTGGATGAAGGCGGAAAATGGTATCACCATTGCACGCCCACTTTGCGCCCCTTATTGGAACAGGTGCAGCCGCGCTACTACATCTGCGGACACATGCATTGGGATGGGGGCAAGGTAGAGCGGTGGGGATCCACCCTGGTGATCAACGCGGCTCTGCACAACATGGTTCTCGAGATCGATTAGGTAGGGATCCCTTGGATTTGCGCTAGGATCCCTTTCATGCCCCGTTCTTTGATCTTGGCCAGCAGCAGCCCTGGCAAATGGCGCGAGTTCAACGCCTTTTTCCAAGCCCATGCCCCCGCTTGGGAGCTGCTCCGTCTGCCTGCAGCAATTGAGGTGGAAGAGACCGGTACCACCTTTGCCGAGAATGCCCTTCTCAAAGCCAAGGCCGTGGCCAAAGCTCTGAGAGAGTGGGCCATTGCCGACGATTCCGGCCTGGCGGTGGCAGCCCTTGGCGGCGCCCCCGGGATCCACTCGGCTCGCTATGCTAACAGCGATGCCGCCCGCATCCAGCGGCTGCTGCAGGAGATGGAAGGGATCCCAAATCGCCGAGCCACCTTTCACTGCGCCATCGCCCTGGTGGATCCCCAGGGCCAGGTGCAGGCGTTGGTGGAAGGCCTTTGCCACGGGGAAATCTTGACCCAGCCGCGGGGAAAGGGGGGGTTCGGCTACGACCCGCTGTTTTGGGTGCCGGAGGTGGAGCTAACCTTTGCCGAGATGAGCCCGGCGCAAAAAGAAGCCATCGGCCACCGCGGCCAGGCCCTACGCGCCCTCAAGGAGCAGTTGCTCGCCTTGGAGGGCAGTCTGGGCTAGCCTAGACTCACCAAAGGCTTGGGAGCTGCTAGGATACACTAGTCCAATTCTTGAGGGTTTGGGACAGGGAAAACCCTCTTGCGTTGGCAGCCGAAAGGGAGTACTTGAGGCAACATGAGCTTCTCCGAGTTTGAGGATCGCGATCCCACCGCCGCGACAGAGCAGGCTGCCGGCCGTGGTTCTCCAGATTCTACTTCCAGTCCAAACTCCAGCGGAGCAGCGGGCGGCCGTCGTTCTCCGCCCCCTTTGCCGGAAGAGGGCTCAACTGTTGCGGGCGCAGAAGATTGGCTGGATGAGGAGAATGGGCGGGATAGCCACAGGGCTTCGCGACCTTCTGGCCGCAGCCGAGACAACGAAAAGGGTGAGCAGAGAAGAGCGGGTGAGCGTTCTGGACAGGCCCTAGTTCCCCGCCGTTCTGTCTCCGGCAGCCGGAACGGATCCGCCCGCTCTTCTGCCTATGCCGGCTCCTACCGGTCTGCAACTTACGGCTACACCGCCGGCTACGGCGGCAGTGGAGGATATGGAGGTGGAGGACGCAGCAGCAGCTCCTCAGGGGGAGTCTCCTCCTCGGATCTGACAATCCTGCTGGTGGTGGCCTTGCTGGCTTTCTTCGGCGGGTTTGCCATCCGCAACATCTTTGCCGAGTCGGGCGGCTTCGACGATGAGCGTCCCATCCGCGCGGCCAACGTGCCGGCGGCCTTCCGGGATTTTTGCTTTGCCTACAATGGCACGGCTTCCTTTACCGTGGTGCAACTGACCAGCGTTTCCGCCCTCACCATGGCTTCGGTGCCCATTTACAAGATGGACACCTGCACCATCCCCGTCAGCCAAACCGCCAACGCCCTGCAGGCCTTGGGCATCCGCGGGCGGGCAGACACCTTAGGCCCACAATTGGGGGGATCCAACCTCACCCTCATCCAGCTCCCTCTCGCCAGCGGCTTGGCCCGCGCCATCTACAACCAGTTTCCTAGCTTGGCCAGTCAGGGTAACGAGGCCCAGGTTTTGTCCCAACTGGAAACCACCATCAACAACACCCTGCGCTCCAACATCGAAGGGCTGGCCTTGCAAGGCCTGGAGCCCACCAACATCCCCGATGTGTACGTGATGGTGCCGGGGCACTCCTTCAATTTGCAGCCTCAACTCAACCTGCGCTAGCCATGCCCCTCAAACAATCCTTTGACACACTCTCCTGGGCGAGGACGTGTTCATCACCTTAGAAGGTGGAGAAGGAGCGGGCAAAACCACTCAGCAGTCCCTTTTGGCCGAGCAGCTTCAACAAGAGGGCTATGCTTGCCTGTGTACCCGCGAGCCAGGGGGCACAGCACTGGGAAAGGTGCTGCGGGAGCTGCTGTTGCACGGGGATCCCATGACGCCGCTGGCCGAGCTGCTCCTGTACGCGGCGGATCGGGCTGAACACGTGAGCAAGGTCATCGCGCCGGCCCTGGCGGCGGGACAAGTGGTGATCTGTGATCGCTACACCGATTCCACCCTGGCCTACCAGGGCTACGGTCGGGGGCTGGATTTGGGGCAGATCCGCCAGCTCAACCACTTGGCCACCGGCGGGCTGCAGCCGCATCTCACCCTGTGGCTGGATCTTGCTCCCGAAGTGGGGCTAGCGCGCTCCCATCTTGGCGACAAACTGGAACAGGAGCACCTGGAGTTCCACCGCCGCGTCTACCAAGGGTTCCAAGCCCTGGCCGCTGCAGAACCGCAGCGGACTGTCCGCATCGATGCCGAGGGATCCCCTGCCGAGGTAGCCGCGCGCATCTGGTCGGTGGTGAAGCCCCGCCTACCCCGGCGCGACAACAGTGCAAGTTAGTATCTCTCCCCTCTCGCCCCCTTAAGGTTAAAATTAGGTTAAGAAGCAAAGCCGCTCTACCTCTTCCTAGGTTAGGTTGGCTGGGCAGCTCCGCGGGCGAGAGTTTTGTCTTTTCGATTGCTTCGCTGGGCTTTTGGAAAGGGAGACCTGTCTATAGATGCGATGTTGCTGGGTACCGAGCAAAAGGGTGAACAGAACCAGATCATGCTTTCCCCTTTGTCCTCGTCCTCTCTGGCGCTCCAAGCCCACCAACTGTTGAGCCAGCAATGGCAGCGACTGCAAAAACACGTGCGGCGAGTTCTGGCCCAGCATCCAGAGGCAGTAGAATCCTTGCATCAAATCCGGGTGATCCTGCGCCGTATTGGCACCTGGGTGGAGGTGTTTCAGGGATCTGTCCGGCTGCCCAAACCTCTTAAGCCCAAACGCCTGCAAAAGTTGGCCAGGGCTTTGGGCAAACAGCGGGATCTGGACGTGCTGCTGGAAATCCTGCAGGAGCCGTGCTGGGAAGGGATCCCGGCGGCCCAGCAAGCGGAGCTGGAGAAGCTAAGGCAAGATCTGCGGCAACGTCGAGCCCAAGCTGAGAAGCGCTCCCGTCGCGCCCTCGAAGATTCTGACTTTCTGGAGTTTCAAGCCGCCTGCGAGCAGTGGCTGGCTCACCCGCGCTACAAGCCTCAGGCAGAGCTGCCTTTGCTGGAAAGCTTGCCCCATTTGCTGACCCCTCTGCTGGCCGAGTGGCTGCTGCAACCGGGTTGGCGGATCCCTGCTTTTCCCGAGACAGAAGCTCAAGCTGAGCAACTGCACGAGCTGCGCAAGGCTACCAAACGGCTGCGCTATCAGGTGGAGTTTTTTGCGCCCTTTTACGGGGAAGCCATGCAAGATTGGATAGCGACCCTGAAGCGCTTGCAAGACCAACTGGGCCGCTTTAACGACTTGCAAGTTTTGCAAGCCGAGCTGCCCGCAGACTCAGAACTGCAAACCCTTCTCCAAGAGCAACAAAAGCTAGCCCTCCAGGAGTGGCCCGGCTACCAACAGCGCTATCTGTCTACTGCTGAGCAGCAGCGGCTTTATTCTTCTTTTCTTTCCAATTTCTTTTCCAATTTCTAGGGATCCCCCCGAAGGGGGAACCTGACATACTACTGAAACTCATCAAAAAAGACTTGAGCTGTTTCCAATTTCTAGGGATCCCCCCGAAGGGGGAACCGGCCTGGGTGGCACAAACCCCGCCGTATCGGCGGGGCCGTGGTTTCCAATTTCTAGGGATCCCCCCGAAGGGGGAACTATGCTGAGTTTAGCCGGGAGATGGAGTTCTTCATCGGTTTCCAATTTCTAGGGATCCCCCCGAAGGGGGAACTAGAGGGGAGGCGTCTGGGAGTGATGGTTGTAATACCGTTTCCAATTTCTAGGGATCCCCCCGAAGGGGGAACTGTACGGTATCAAGGCCGTAAGATGGTTGGGGGCGTAGTTTCCAATTTCTAGGGATCCCCCCGAAGGGGGAACGGCCGGTGCCGCTAACACGGCACAAACCATCGCGAAGCGTTTCCAATTTCTAGGGATCCCCCCGAAGGGGGAACTATACAGCACCGTCTCATCGCAAACTCCGATGCGATCCATGTTTCCAATTTCTAGGGATCCCCCCGAAGGGGGAACTGCCGTCCTTGTTTGCGAGGGGCGGGTCCAAGTGTTTCCAATTTCTAGGGATCCCCCCGAAGGGGGAACACCCAGCTCTGCACGTCCAGCTCCAGGTGGCGTAGGCAGTTTCCAATTTCTAGGGATCCCCCCGAAGGGGGAACCGACCGCATGCCACCACCCGTTCGGCGGCGTTATAGGTGTTTCCAATTTCTAGGGATCCCCCCGAAGGGGGAACTTACCAACAACGGGGAACTCTTTGTTCCCTATGCTGAGTGTTTCCAATTTCTAGGGATCCCCCCGAAGGGGGAACGGCCGACAACTCCACCACACCAGGCCCGGCCACCAGGTGGAGTTTCCAATTTCTAGGGATCCCCCCGAAGGGGGAACTCTACCCCTATTAAACCCAAGCGGGGCAAGGAATGCAAGACCCATTTGCGAGGGGGTCGGTCGAAGACGGCAAAAAAGGGCCTGGAAGAGGGGGGGCAAGAGGCCTGAAAGCCTTGTGGGGCAAGGCATCGAGCGGGTCAACGAAAGAATCGGCCTTTGCGGGATTTGGCGAGGCGCTCGCAGAGCTGCTGATACCGTTTTTGTGTGCTTTCGAGAACATCAAGTACTTAGGTAGGGGGAAAGTTGCCTGAGCTACACGATGACCGAGCCAGGGGGTGCAGTTAAAGGGGGTTCACCCCAGATTTCCACTTGGTCGAGGGCGTGGCTGGTGAGGGGATAGAAGCGGACGCTGTCTTCGTTAGGCTTGATCCTTTTCCGGAGCCGTAGCTTGAGCTCCTCGAACTTGTCCTTGTTGAGGACACACTCGAAGACACTGTACTGCACCCGCTTGCCGTAGCCTTCTAGCAAGTCGGCAATTTTCTTGCGGCGCTTGTCACAGGGGGTATCGTAGGTAACAACATAAAGAAACATCAGCGAATCCGGTAAGGCTGATACAAGTCTTGAGGATTATAGACGGACTGCTTAAACTTCTTAACCTGCTGTGTTAGCAAATCCCAGCGGGGCTGATCCCCAGCAGGAGTTGTAATGGATCCCTCCATTCTCTGGAGAAAAGCTTTGAGGTATTTCTTTCTGCCAGCATCGTTGAGAAAACAGCCCCCATCTCGATACTCGAAGTCTTCTTGGATATCCATAACACTGCTGTTGACAAGCCACAGTACCAGGGAGTCCACAATAGGCGCTCGGAACTCTTCCAGCAAATCGGACACCAGAGCAGCGTGGCGTTCACTGCTGGCATGTAGGCAACCTTGATAGGGATCCAAATCTTGCAGCTCAATCAAGGTTAATAGGTGGTTCCAGAGCACCATATAGCCAAAGCTAAGCATGGCGTTGACTGGATTGGTGGGTGGTTGTCGGGTGCGCTTGAGCAAAACAAATCCTTTTTGTTGTAGGCAATTGCCCAATTCTGGGAAATACAGGGCTGCGCCGATCCCTTCAATGCCGCGCAATTGATCTAGAGACTTAGCCTGCAGAACTTGCTCGGCCAGATGTTCCAGGCTGCGCAGGGTTAGATCCCCAGTTTCGCTGGGGCGCTGCCTAAGTTGCCGCATCAACAACACGCGGCCATTGAGGAGCTTAGCTCGCACTATCTGGGCTGCTGTTTGCAATCGCCATGCTTCAGGGAGTGCTTGTTGCCAATGGGCCAAGCGGCGGTAGCCCCTTTCAATGGGAATGAGGCGACCGTAGCAATAGCCGAGTCGGGAGAGGTAGGCAATGGGGATATTGCGCTTCAAGCACTCTCTTACAACATCGGTAGTCACCTGCGAGCGGCCGAAGATTAAAATTTGCTCTAGCAAGGGCAGAGGCACCTCCTGCAAAAGCAAATCGCCCAAATGAACCAGCACAAACTCTTGCCTGAGGCTTAGCCTGCACCCTTGCTGGGAAACATACAAGGTTCGCATTATCGATCATCTCGACGCAGACTCTCTGAGCCTCGCCTTGGCTCTATGGAAGTGCTGGTCTTGGATTGGCGCTCTTCTGGTAAAACATCTACATTAATTTCAGGACTTGACAAAAGCTCCATGACTATCTCCGTTAAGCTTCCAGAAAAGAAGCTGGCAATTGCAACCAAAATAGTGTTGGTAATCACGGCTGCCAGGCCCAAGGGAGCAATGAGCAAAATGGCCAGTGTAATCAGGCCATTGATTGTAGCTGTAACAAGGTTTCTGAGAACTTTGGCTTTGATCTTCTTTCTAGGCATGGTTTTCCCGAAAACTCTCCAAGATTTTTTCTATCTCAAGGGCCAGATTACTCCAAAGCTATCGGCACTTCTCTTGAGCTCGTCAAGATACCTTTTCCTAGGATCCGCCGTTGCCCCAAAAACGGTAACCACTTGGTAATCACCCAAATCGGCAATCCAAACTGGAGAGGGCAGAGCACCTCCCTGTACACCCCCACACAAGAATTTGTCGTACCGGCCTTCGCCCTGCCGGCCAAGACGATGCAAAGTGGCCAGGGCATAGGGTTTGTTAAAGTCTTCCTCGCCGCTGCAGACCACAATCTGGCAGTTGGCATCCACCGCTTGCGGCCATTTATCCCTGTCAACTTGGCCAACACTTCCTGGGCTATTGGGGTTAATCGCCTGCTTGGTTAGAGTCTCGAGAGCGGCAAAAAAGTTTTCCAGACGCTTTTGGAAAAGCTTCTGAAACTCAGCCACCGATTTCGGCGGCTTCCAAAAGGCATCTTCTGAGTTGGGAATTAGGGTAGAGCCGCGCCACCAGGGAGCCCCCTCGCGGTTTTGGCGGGAGTAGCAGGGTCTTCTGGCCCCTTGGCCCACACCTCCCAGATGGAACATCATCCAGGTGAGGTTGGCAAAGAGCTTTTTCGCCGCCTCTTGATCTTCCTGCGAAGCATAATTTTGGCACTCGCCCGAAAGACTCAAGACGAGGATCCCTTCTTGTCGTCCGGCAGGTTTATTTCTTCCTTGCTGATTGGGCTCTGGCTCCGGCTGAGAGACTTTGCCATCTAGGAGATCTACATGGATCCAGCCGTGTTTTTGCTTAGGGGTGATGGCGCCAAAAAGTTGCCCTTCCCACTCCTGCACCTGATCAACCGGCAAAACTCCCAGGGCAAGGGTGCGGAACCAATAGCGCAGCATATTCTTAAAAGCCACAGGCCGCACTTCGGCGATGGATCGGTTGTCGTAGCGATTCTTGTCGGGTCTCCAGTTGACTACCTGGCGCCCGTGAATGAGTTGGCCTTCTAACTCAAAGGGCAGGCGCAAGAATTCTCCTTGGCTCTTGTCCGGCGATTTCCCTGAGGGGATTAGCCGACCGTAGCCGGTATTCACCTGGGATCCCACCCCTTGCTCCAAACCCCGGAGGAGCCATTGCTTAACTTGATCCAGCATCTCATCGGTGCAGCCGCTGCCTTTGCGTAGGCCAATCAAAAAAGTGGCTTGCTTGAGAGAGAAAAATAAGTTGGGGTTGGTCGAGTATTCAAGATTTTTTCCATTCCATTTCCAGACGTTATTAGCAATATCTACAGCCAGCCCCCCCGTTTTGGAGTTATCGGGATCCTCCCGCCTTTGGGGGCGAGTGGGTACCGGATAGGCATCCAAGAAGACAACCTTGCCGGCGCTATCTTTTTCCTCAGCTTGTAGGTGGCCAAACCAAGGAGCTACAGCTTTGTCTGCTTGATCCCAAGATAGGTTGCGCTCCTGCATCAGCTCCCGAATGGCCTGGGAGCGGGCTACACCGCGCAGGGTGGAGCCAGGAATGTAAGGGATCCCTAAGTGATCGAAAGCGGGGAGCAACATGCTCTCTGGGCCCTTGGCCCCACCGACTCGAATTCGCCAGGGACAGGTAACCTGAAAGGTGTCGCTGGCAAGGCGTTGGGTGCGCTCGTTCAAAACTTTCAAGCGGGCTCCAAGGTTAATCGTTGTTTCCACTTGGTGCGCCAGCTCCGCTTTGGTGCCGTCTTTAGTAGCAGCATCAACCGGCGCTCGCATCCAGCGCAGATATTCAATAAAACCGGCGGTGGGATCCGGCCTGGGCGTGGGATCCAAGGGGTGACCCAGCCAAGGCGAGGGCGGAGGATTGTTGCCCCCTCCACCGCGCGGCTGGTTTCCCCCTCCATTGCCTCCTCTAGGAGAATTGGGGCCTCGATTTTCCTGAGGCGGCCGGCGGCTGGGATCCCCTGGCCTGGGGGGACGAGCAAGCGGCTGACGAGTAGGGCGATGACCGGTCATGGGATCTTCTCCAAAAGCGGGAAACAGGGTTAGGAATTGCCAAGGGTTTGGCGAGATTCACGCAACATGGTGCTGGTACCAATTTCTAGGGCGCGTCGAATGAGTTGAGGTACAAGATTGGGGATGTCGAAGTCTGGAAAAAGCCGGCTGCGGCTTGATTCTACGTAGTCTTCTCCCTGCAGGATAAAGATCCGCAAACTTCGCTCACCCAAGATCCAAACTTCCGGCACGCCGATGGCTCTATAGGCCTCAATAAAAGTTCGGGAAGTAACGTCGGACTCGATGGCCAGATCAGGTGGGGGCAACTGATCGACATCGATCCTGCCCTCACAACCTCGCACCAACTCCAGGTGATTGACATAGAAGCAGGTGTCGGGCTCCACTCCAGCCCTGCCTGACTTTTTAAGGGTTGTTGAGCCAAAGTCTTCCCAATCCCTACCCTGAGAATCGAGAATGGCTGAGACAATATACCCGGCAATGCGATGAAGGCGCTCGTGTTTGGATAAGGGAGACATGATCTCAAAAGTGCCATCGTAGTAGGCAATGCGAGTGTGGCGATCTTCGCCCAGCTCCTCCAGAATGCTCTCGCAGTCTTGCCAGGTAAGAGAATGAATAACCACTCGGCTGCCTTCTTGCAGGGAAATCGATTGTAGGGGGATTGCGACGCCCATTACTCCCCTCCTTTAATGTCGTGGTAGATGGCCATGGCCCAAAAGCCAAACTCCTGAGCCAAAGCCAGCCCTAACCCTGTTAAACCTAGATACTCTTCGACTCCCAGTCCCATAAGACGATCCAGACCATTGGAGTTAGCAATTCCCTTCTGACCAGAAATCTCTTCCAGGCAATTAAAGAACTCCTTGACCACTTGCTTTTTGCCGTCTTGGCCGAGGGCATCTTCTTCTGCCTTAAGGCGCAGCAGGCCCCAGGTGGAAAGGTAGGTGTAGAGTTCCACAGCCTGGTTTTTCTGCTCCTTAAGCTTTTCTTGGTCTCTGGTTTGAGCCCTTAACTGGCGAAGGGATTCGTAAACAGGCTTGGCCAACGTGCGGGGATCAAAAGTTTCCATAAAACCTCCTCAACTAGTTCCAAGACAACTCGACAAAGCCCCGACCTAGGCTCTCCTGACCGCCAATTTGCAGAAGCTGGTTATCCTGCAGAAGCTTCCGGAATTGCTCTACTGCTTTTTGGGAACTGCCATTGGCTTGGGCTGTTACCCCCCAGGTAAAGTACATCAAGCTATCGGGGGGAATGGCCTCTTCGTAGCGAAAGCCGCCTTCTACAACTTTGTGCTCGCTGAGCTTAACTTTTACCTGCCGCCACAGGCTCATTTGAATAAGGGTGGCACAGTGCTGATCCGGCAAGACGATGACGCGGGTGATGCTGGAAGACTTGACAAAGTCTTGCCAGTTGGCCCACTTTTTCAGGCCATTTTTCAGGATGGCATCCTTGAGGTAGATGGCCCGGTTTGTCTCTAAGTTGGTGCTATAGGGATCCGGCACCTGCAACTGCTGGCCACTTAGCCGCAGCCAGCGCTTGAGCAAGAGGGGGCAGCTCATCCAGACTACCCCGTGGCTGAGGGAAGCCACCGGCACCCACAACAGGGATCCATCCCCAATCCAAATGGAGCCTTGGGTAAGCTGATCCCCCTCCCCAATTTCGTTGCCAAAGAGCTCAAACTTTAACTCTTTCTCAGCCATACTGGCCCGCAATTTGCCGCGGATGGTGCTGGAAGGAATGTAGGGCAAGTTGGTGTGGGCTTCGCGGGCAATGCCCAAGAGGTTGCCTTCTTGGGTGGTGCCGCCGGTGTGCAGGGGGGTTAACAGGGTGAGATAGACCAGGTGAAAAGTCATCGAAAAAACACTCCTTATCGACAAAGAACAGGGCTGCAAAAGCATCAGTTAACCCAAGGCAGCCAGAGCAACTCGCTGTAGCCCAACAGCCGCCAGCGGTGGAAGACGTTGAGCCGGCCATCTTCCAGCTCCGGCTCGTCCTGCCCAAGGGGAGCCGGCTGCTCCAGGTAGTAGACGCTGCCGGGCGGAGCGGCAAACACTTGCGGAGCCGGTAAGCTGGTCTTGCGCGGCTCTGTTAGGGAATCCACCTGCAGGCGGCCGCTGATGGGAACCGGCTTGCCGGTGGCCACGCTTACCAGAGGGCCGGTGAGGGAGTGGGCAGGGTGGGGGGTGGCCAAGCGCCATTCCCAGGGCCAGGCGCGGCAGAGGGAGCGCCCATCCACCTTCTTGATGAACACTCCAGGCGTGACGAGGTAGGAGAGGGCCCGCCGGGTTTGCCGGAAGGTCTCTTGGGAGAGCTCCTGCAGCGCTTGCCACTGCTTGCCCAGCTTTGGGCAAGGGCCCAGGAGAGCGCCGTGGCCTTCTCCCCCCAGCCGCACCACCTCTTCTTGCTCCAGGGGCAAGGGATCCCAGGTTTCGCGCTCGGGATCCCAGCACTCGATGGAGAAAGCCAGGCTCCAGCCGGGCTGCAGGCGGATGCAGGTTTCCACAAAGTAGCCATCGGCTTCTCGCACCTGACGTTTGCCTGCCTGCAGGGTGTTGTGGGGCCGCACCTCTGCCACCCAGGGGGGCGGAACGGCTTGAGCCAGATCCCAGCCCTTGCCCTGCAGCGCTTTTTGCACCGCCTGAAAGGGCAGGTAGCCGGCGGCCTTTTGCTTGGGGCTTGGCCGTTCCTCCTCCGGAGCTGCTGCTACCAAAGGGGCCGGCCGAGTGGGATCCCAACGGTAGCCGCTGTAGGAATGCTCCTCTTCCAGCCAGGGGATGGGCACCAGCGGGGATCCCTGGTCAAGGTGCAGGGGGCTGGGGAAGTAAAGCTGCTCATCCCAGCAGAGGAAGGGGCCGCGCAGGCGCAGGGTTGTCGGCTGGCCCAGGTGGGCCAGGATGGCTCCGGCCAGGGTGTGGCCGCTGGGCGGAAAGCCGCTGGTGGCCCAGGCCCGCTCCCCCGGCGCAAAGGGCCTGGCATCGCGAAACATCCACACATCCAAAGGCGATAGCGTGAACCAACTCATCGACCGTTCCTCCCCAATTTCACGGTGCGGTTGCGCAGCACAAAGGCCGCTAGCTTAAACCAGTTTTTGATGGCCAGATCCCAGGCTGCCGGCTGGGCGGGCAGGCTGTGCTGCCAAAAGTGCTGGATAAACTCGATTAGCTTGGCCTGGAAGCGATCCCTCTGCTCGCTTTCGCCGCCAAAGAGATCCCGGCGGCTACAGAACAAGCGGGCCCAATCGGGCACAGCTTCCACGCTGGGGGCGGGGTGCTGCTCCCAGAGCTGGGCGGCCTGCTCAAACAGCGAGCTTTGATCCTGCTGTTGGCCCAACAACTTCCAGTCAAAATCCAGCAGGTCTTTCCACTTGTCGAAGGTGTCGAACTTGCTGGTGCCCACCAGTTGGTTGCCGTTGGCAAACAGTACCCGCACCTGGACGCTGTCCTTGGGGCTGCCATGGGCATAGGCCTGCCCTTTGGCGTCTTTTTCCGCCTCCCAGAGATTTTCCAGGGCAATGGCCAAGGGCACCGAGTGGTGGGCAATCACCACGCCAAAGCTAATACTGGCCAGGGATCCCAGGGTAAAAAGAGGGCGGCGGCTGAGGCCAGGCGGCAACTGCGCCTTTTGCCACTGCCAGTAGTCCCCTTCGTTGGCGAACTCCCGCCAGTCGTCTTCGCCGCCGCGGAAACACTGGCGGATGTCCCAGAGCCAGCCATCCCACTCCCAGAGGTTGGTGTAGGCCAAAACGTCGTCTCCCCCGGCGTAGATGAGCCTGCCGGCGTAGCGCTGCTCGGTGAGGTAGGGCACCAACTGGCCGGAAAAATCCAACAGGGCGCGGCTGAGGGCACTGTGGGTGGCCGGGCCCATGCGCTTGCGGCTGTTTTTGACAAATTCGCCGAAGGCGTCCTTGACCTGGTCGAGCTCCTCGGAGTTGATGACCTGGCCAATGGTGTCCTTCTGTTTATCGGCTAGGCGCTGCAGCGGCTGGGGCAGGTAGTCGTAGTAGGGTCGCATCTTCTCCCCCCTCAGCCACTGGCCCATGTCGTCGCCGTCGCCGGCGGCCAGCACGTACCAACTGGCGGGGTTGATGCTGGGGTAGTAGCGGCTGAGGGTGGCTTCTATCTCCTGGCGGCAGCGCTTCTGGGTTGCTGCGTCTGCTTCCAGGTCTTCCACCAGCCAGCCGGCGTTGAGCAGCCGCGGGTGGTAGCGTAGGTTCTGCTGGTCGGCCCACGGGATCCCCCACTTGCCGCGCATCTCCCGCACCACTTCCCGAATGCCGGGGTGGATGGCCTCAACGGCCCGGCAGGCTTGCTCCAAGTGCTCCTGCTCCCGTCGCCCGTGGGTTTTCAGGTAGCCGGCCACACCGGCGGTGAGATCGGGGTAGGAAGCGGCAATCTTGTCTTCATCGAGGTTGGGAAAGAGCTCCGGCAACACCTTGTCCAGGGCCCGCTTGACCGTTTCGGTGGCGTTGAGCTGCTCGCGGCCATCGAAAAGCCCCGCCTGCCGCTGCCAAAGCCGCCGGCTCTCCCCTTCGCCAATCCAGCGATCCCTGGGGGAAGGGTGAACCACCGGCCCCAGGCCGGAGACGGTGCTGCGCGGTCCAAAGGCCACCGGCAGTTGCCAATCGCGGGCCTGTTTGCAGGCAGCCTGCAGCCGGCGCGTCGCCTCCACCGCCGCTGCCCACCAGGAGCCGACGTTCAGCCCCGGCTTGTACTGGCGGCGCTGCTGCTTTTGGGGATCCCCGAAGCTGATCCGCAGGAACTTCAGCTCCGCGTCGGCAAAAAGCTGCCGCTCTCCTGTTAGGTGGTAGGTGCGGTTTTGGGCGCTGACCCAGGGATCCCGTTCGACCGGCTCCTGGGACTTGAGGATGGCGGTGTCTTTGAGCCTTTGCTGGGGGGATCCCAGGGGTGCTGCTGCCCAGTAGAGCTGCCACTGGTGCTCCAACCATCCCTCCCAGGTGGGATCCTCCGGGCGCAACTGCACCAGCCAGCGGCGCTCCAGTTGCAGGTGCTCCAGCGCTCTTTCGGCCAGGTGGCGCCATTCTTCTTTGAGGGTCTGCTGGGCCAACTGCATGGCCGCCTCCACCCGCTCTTCCGGCAACAGCAAGAGGATCACGTTGGGGAAGCCGGCGGTGAGCAGGGCGTGGGCAGAAGGTTGAGGGATCCACTCGGCAAATTTGGGGTACTTCTCCAGCAGCCAGGCATCGATCAACGGCTGGCCGTAGAGACTGGGGTAGAGCAGGCAGTCGGGGCCGTATTTCTCCGCTAGGCGCCAGCAAAGCCGTGCCGAGAGGTAGTGCAACAGCCAGGATCCGGCCCAGAAATCCCGCATCTTGCGGCTGGCTTTAATCAGCTCCTGGATGGGGTTGAAGGTGAAGCTGGCCAAAAAGGGCCGCGTGAACTTGGGCTCGTCGTAGCCGGCCAAACAGCCCGCCAGGGCCGCCACGACACTGGTGTGGCTCCACAGGGATCCATCCGGCAGCCGCGTTTCCGCCGGCAAAAGCAGGAGGTTCTCATCGCCCAACTTGCGAACCAACGCCTGGGGAAAACAGCGCCAGAACCACCAGAACACCTTCTGGATATCCTCCTCTTCTTGCCGGATCCAATCGGGAATCACCTTTTTCTCTAGCTGCATCAGGTGCTCGGCGCGGGAGCCGGCTTGCTGCAGGGCCCGGTGTTCCTCTTCGGGCAGTTGCCAAAAGCGCTTGCGCCCCGAAAGCAGATGGCTCATCTCTAGGCCCGGCCCCAGGCTGTGGCCGCGATCGGCTACCTGGTAGTCGATGGCAACCGGCAGGTGGCCAATGGCAGCCCGATCGCTGGCGGCGGCAACCAGATCCGCATCGCCAACGCTTGCTAGGAGGGATCCCTCTGCCTTGGGCGAGATCCACCCTTGCATCGCCGCTAAGTTTGGCCACAGCCCTTCCTTAGCGCGGCCAGAGGCGTTGTGGAGGGCCTTGAGGGCAGGATCATGCAGCAAACCCCAGAGCTTCGCTTGCCAGTAGTGATGAGACATGGTGTTTTCGCAGGAGAAATGGGAGAGTTAAGAACTGAACGCGCAAGAGACAAAAAAGTAAACAAAACCCCAGCAGCCACCCGATACCTGGCTGCAGAAGCTACAAAACAAAATCCACCGATCCCGACCAGCCCTCAGGTTTCTTTAGTATTTCTCCAGCTCAGTAGGACTTGTACAAGCTAAGCCCCTGCCAACTGTTTGACCGAGCTTGAAAACTCAGAACCTGAGGGTGGGCCGATGTCTATAGCCTACTGAGAACTGGAAGGATCCCCTTCCAATTCCCCTTTTGTCCGGGTCAATTCGGGAAACAGCGCTTCCAGTTTGGGCAGCAGATCCTGCAAGACGAAGCTCTCCAGCTTTTCGCTGGATAGGGGTTGGCGATTCATCTGCACATGGGCCACGTCGTTGCGGTACGGGCTAAGGCGAGACCAAAGATCAGCAAGCTGCTGCACATCTGGGACATGGGCGGCAATGGGAGGAAGAGACTGAGGCTGCTCTTCTTGCTGGATAAGGGATCCAGTCGCAGGGGGATCTCCCAAGAGCTGCTCTTCCCGCGGGATGAGGGATCCCAACTGGTGTTCAATTCCCTGCCGCGCTTCTCGTTCGCGGTAGTTTTGGATCCCCTCACAGAGGCAAAGGGCAGAAACCACCCACTCGCGGGCCAAGAGAAGGGCTTGGGTGGTGAAGCGCTTTTCCACATACCAGCGCAGCAGTTGAAAGTGCTTTTGAACTTGAGCTTGGGGATCCGCCGCTTTTTCTGCCGGCAGCGCCAGTTGGCTGTAGCTATCTTGAATGCTTTGCAGTAGCAGGCCAAAGGGCTTGGCAAATTGGCCCACCTCTTCTGCCAACTCCTGGGTGGAGTGTCTTTGTAACTTGCGCAAGTCCTCCTGCAGGCTGACTGGCCGCACCAGCTCCAGGCAACGGGAGATGTCGCGGATGGCTTGCCCAAAGCTCTGCAGCCGGGTGGGCTTGGGACCGGGTCTTTGCTGCCGGTAAAAGTCCCCATGAACCCTGTCCAAAAGCTGCCCCAGCTCCAGGGCTGAGCCGGTGCTGATGAACTTGTCGGTGGCCGTCAGCCAGTCCAAAAGCCGAAGGGCGGGGGTGAGATCGATAATGGGGGTTTCTGCCTGACCAGGGCGGTAGAGGCCGTAGTAGAGCCCCTGGATCTCGACATTTTTGGCCTTGCGCAAAAGGGCAGCTCCCAAGAGCACCAGCAGGGGGATGGAGCGAAAGGCGTGGGTGATATCGAAAAACAGCCGGGTGTTCGGCTCGATGCTATCAACCAGCATGTCGAAGATGGCCCAGGTCTCCGCCTCGGTTTTGCCTTCGGGAATGGCCTTGGCCACCTTCTCCACATGGGGCGGTAGATCTTCCTGCAGGCGGCTCCAGTGCTTGGCGCGGGCCTCTTCCGTCAGCAGGAGGATAATTCTGTCAATCTCAAAGAGCTGGCAGAGGGCTTTGGCAACGTAGCAGGTTTTCTCTGCCCGCCGCTCCCCAAAACAATACACCGTCTCGGTGTAATCGCCGGTGCCCAGGGTGGTCAAAAGGGTTTTAGCCATAGGGATCCTCGCGGTTGGGTCTGCAAAGCATCAAAGCACAACCGCCTGCAAGCTACCGCAACCTGGAAGCTCCCCCTTCACGAAAACAAGACGCCTTTTCCCAAGCAGTGAAGGTGGAAGGAGCCCGGGGTTAGCCTAGAAAGCAGTTGGCCTCTAGAACGATGGGGATCCTGGCATGCTCCCGACCGAAAAGCTATCGATGACTCCTGAACAGTTTCTTGCTTTGCCAGAGGAAGATATTACCTATGAGCTGGTCGATGGACAAGCTGTTCCCAAAGATGCGCCGATGTCCCCTCAGAGATTTCATGCCTCTCTGCAGAAGCGATTGCTTTTCATTCTGGATGCGTGGTGTCAGGGCAAGGGAGATGTATATACAGAGCTGGCAATTGTTTTGCAAAGGCAGGGTCAGAAGTGGCTTCCCGTTCCTGATTTGCTCTATGTTTCGTTTGAACGCTGGCCAGAGCAGCAGGTGGAAGACGGCCCTTGTCCAACAGCTCCCGAACTGGTGGTTGAGATTCTTTCACCGGGTCAGAGTTTTGGGGCTGTGGTTCAAAAAGCAGCCGATTACCTGCAGGCCGGGATCCTGCGCGTTTGGATTGTGGATCCGCAGGCCAAGAGCATCACCGTCTTCTACCCCGATGCCCCGCCGCAGACATTTGCAGGATCCCAGGCCATCCAAGACGATTGCTTGCCGGGCTTGAAGGTTGTTCCCCAGGATGTGTTTGCCCAAGCGCGGATCCCTTAGTGGGTTTAGTGCAAATAGCGTGAAACAGCCTGCTAGTTTATCTCCAGGCCATTGACAAATGCTGAAGGGATCCCAAAACAAGATTTCCTGCTAGGGGCTAATCGTGAAGCGGAAGAGCTTCTCATCGGCCAGTTGGAGAACTTCCTGGCCTGCAGCCGCCAGTTGTTCCGGGGGCAAATTCCGGTATTGGGCGATAAACTCAGGCAAAACTTGAAACTCCACCCGCTTGCCGGTCTCTCGGTGGATCACCACACTGCGCATCTTGTCGAGGGAGCCAACTTCCACCAGCTTCAAGTTCAGTTTGCCCAAACTGGCTCCTGTTGCAGCGTGCAAGCCATCCACAATACACACAAACGGGATCTCCAGCGGCGACTCGTGAATAACCTCCACCAAAAAACGGTTCCTAGAAGTGTGGGGAGTTGGATCCATTAAGCCTAGCTCCGCAAGGGCGCGCATCCCCATGCGATAGCCGATCACTGCCCAAGGGCCGGCTCCGCCATGGATTTCTGTTACTCTCTGAACTGCTATCGCCGTCGAGTCACTTCCAGAAAAAGAACTCGGATGAGCTGGTGCTGGTGCTCCCAAAGCTAGCTGAAGCGCGATCAGTAGAAGAGAAAACGGCTGCGGCTTGGCAACGAAGAACAAGTTCATAGGCAGTGCAGTGGGGAGACATGAAAAGCAGAAAGATGCTAAGCCATCCTAAGCCCTGCCCCTTGAGCCTGCCTATGCAGGGGCGGGGGATCCAACAGCCTTCTGAGAACTATTCCCAGAACTGACTCACAGATGCAGTGAGCCGAGAACGATGATATTGTCGAAGGTAAGCCTCCGGGCGTTGAGCACCCTTAAATGGCCGTTGTGGTCAGAAGTGCTTTGCTGGTGGCAGCAGGCTCTAACACCCCTGACTGCCCTATCCACTGATCGCCTTAGGGCGCTGTCTATCACTTGACAAGGGATAAGAGCCCCCAGTAACCTCCTTTCTGGGATGTCTTAAATTGCGGTTGTACGCGGAGCCAGACCAATGACTGCTGAGGCTTCACCACCTGACTCAACAGACTTCCTTACCCTCGTAGTAGACTTGTGCCTGCCTGTACGAGGAGCCACGCTCCCGGCAGATCATGGATACGGCTTATTGGCGGCACTGTGTCACCGAGTGCCGATGTTGCATCGGAATCCCTGCGTCGGTATTTTGACAACAGCAGGGATCAGAGATAGACAAGGCAAAATCCTACTAACTCCACACTCCCACATTAGGATTCGACTACCTATCGAGGCAGTGGCGGAGGTGTACAAGCTAGCCGGTAAACAATTGAAGATTGGATCTCATGAGGTACAGCTAGGGATCCCTAAGATTTTTACTCTCAAACCAAGTACTTCCCTGAAAGCTCGAATCGTTACGATCAAGGGCTACACTGAGCCGGATACATTTGCCCAAGCTGCTCAGGCTCAGCTAGAGAAGCTAAAGATTTCAGGCCAGGTAACAGTACTGCAAGATAAAACCGGAAAGCCTCTGCGTAAAACCTTAAGAATCAAGGGGCATACAATCATAGGTTTCTCAACATTGGTAGAGAACTTACAAGAGGAAGATTCAATTCGTCTACAGCAAGTAGGCCTAGGTGGCCGACGGCGCATGGGCTGCGGGTTCTTTCTACCATACAAGTAAGGAGAGATCTACAATGTTTAAGTTTTTACTGGCAAAATCTCTGGAGAAACGGGATCCCAGCCACCAATCCGAAGAAGAGTACGCTCAAGCAAAAGGCGCTGCTAAGCTTACAGGTCATGTTACGGCTGTATTATCAGCGGCTGAAGTTCTTTCAGAGCATCTAGGAGAGACTATTCAGCAGCAGTTGAGGTTGAAGGACGCAAGTCGTCTGAAATCTATTGTTAAGCTGGGATCTTATTTACATGATTGGGGCAAGGCAAACCAACATTTCCAAGAGATGATTTATCTCAAGTCATCAATTCTAGATGCCGAATCAAAAGCAAGACTTGAGAAGGCTTGGAGGGCTCACAATAAGCAACAACTTATTCGACATGAATTTTTAAGCGGCATACTCGCCTTACAGGTTAGCCCATTTCGGGAGTGGCTACGGAAAGCATTTACCGAAGAGGAGCTGCTCTTGGCTACTTGGGCAGCAATCGGACATCATCTCAAGGCAGGAGTGGATTTACAGGGCAAGGAATCACACAAAATTACAGAGTTGCCGGATGGCACAGGAACTGAGGTTCGTATTTACACTGACCATCGGGATTTTCAATCCATATTGAGACTGGGATCCCAGAAACTTGGACTGCCAGAAAAGATTCCAGATGTACCTTCGGCAAATTGGAAAAAAGAACAGCTAGAAGAGCATTTACATACCTTGGCAAAACAGTTCCGAGACTTTGCCAAAAGTCTAAGCTCAGATCAGCGGGCATTGGTGGCGGCGGCTAAAGCCACAGTCATCGCTGCAGATCTGGCAGGATCGATCTTGCCATCAGAGGGAGAAAACCTACAGGATTGGATCTCTAATACCCTGAGTTTGGTTCTTCAGGAAAGCGAACTAGAGCAACTAGTTACCCAGAAACTAGGGGGAAATTCTCTACGACCCTTCCAAGAGAAAATTGCTAATACCCGCTGTCGGGTAACACTGGTAAAAGCAGGCTGTGGTACGGGGAAAACCTTAGGAGCCTATGCTTGGGCAAAAAAGTGGGCAGTGGGAAAGCGGCTGTTTTTTGGCTACCCTACCACTGGAACAGCTACTCAGGGCTACCTAGACTATGCCGAGGGATCCCCAATAGAAAAAATGCTGATGCACTCGCGGGCAGACTTAGATCGAGAACTGCTGCTAACCGGAGAGGGCGAAAAAGATGAGGCAGCTTCATCTCGTCTGGCTGCGCTGCAAGCATGGCGAAAGAAATTAATTATCTGCACCGTGGATTCCATTTTAGGTTTAATGCAAAACAATAGAAGGTCACTGTTTTCATGGCCAGTTCTAGCTCAATCTACCTTTGTTTTTGATGAAGTGCATGCCTATGACAATCAATTGTTCAGCGCTTTACTGAGATTCTTACGGACTTTTCGAGGTGCACCTGTCCTCTTGATGAGCGCTAGCTTTACCCCAGGACAGCTCCAGGCAATTAAGCGAGTGATGGATGAGTTGAGTGAACCTATAGAGGATCCCGTTGAAGGACCGCGAGAGCTAGAAGAACTGAAGCGCTATCAAATACAAGAGGTGCAAGCAGAAGGTGATCCCACCCACTCTGAGCGCATTTGGCCGGAAGTCATCAAGGCAGTTCAGGAGAGGCAAAAGGTTCTATGGGTAACTAATTCAGTGTCCAGTTGTATTGATATTTATCAAGTTGCCAAGGAAAAACTAGAAAATATAAAAGCCAAAGTTTTAATTTACCACAGTCGTTTTCGCTACAAAGATAGACTCACCAAGCATGAGCAGGTTATCAATGCTTTTAGTCGGCCAGAACCTGTTCTTGCTGTCACTACGCAAGTCTGTGAAATGTCCTTAGATTTAAGTGCAGATTTGCTTGTCTCTGCCATGGCTCCAGCAACGGCTTTGGTTCAGCGATTGGGTCGGCTAAATCGAAGAATGAAAAGCGAAAAAGAAGAACCTTGTACAGCTCTCCTCTACAGATGGGATAAAAGCTCTCCCTATACTGCAGAAGAACTAGAAAGCGGGCAAAAACTAGTTAATGAGGTTAAAGACAGAGGACTAGAGCGCGTTTCACAGCGGGATTTAGCTAGCATTCTTTCTCAGCTCAGCCAAAAAGAGCCTGTTGAAGTAAAATCGGCCTGGCTTGATCAAGATTGGTGCGCTTACCCAAGTTTCCTACGCGAAAGTGGACACACAATAACGGTGCTTCTAGCAGAGGATCAGGAGTCTATTTGGGAAGCTGCTAAAGGTCGGCAGGAAAAAGCTATGGCTAGGGGGCAAAAGCTATCGAAGATGCAAGCTTTTCTGCAAGAGGCTCAAGCTTGGGCAATTCCAATTCGGATCCCAGATAAAGAGATAGAGTGGTGGAATTGGCAGCGACGCGGATTTTATTTCGTCACAGAGCCTGGATACATCAGCTATAGTGAGGAATTTGGCACGCCATGACTGAGCTAAAGCTACACATAGGACATCCTGGGTTAACACTGCTGCATCGAGCAGGGCTGGCTGGGCTGTGGATGACTCTTAAGCAGATAGAACAAGAAATTCCACCAGAGAAACGACCAGGGTCGCTAACTTGGGAACTGACGCCTCGACAAGTCCAACTGTTCTGGCAGGGAAATGACTTTGAGGTCATTGACTGGCTGCTTAAAGAGTCTTTTCAGCTCAACAATGGACTTATTGCACTTCGAGGAATTGATAGTAAGTCGATGCGGAAAGACTCGCAGGTAATCGTTCACCAGGGGATCTTGGGAACATTTTTACAACATGGCAAAACTCGCAAAGTTCTTGGTGAGCAAACTGAATCTCTAGAGATCGATGAGAACTACCCACCCATCATCATTAAGTATAAAGCTTTAGAAAGCTACGTCCATCAGGAATTTGCTGAAAATCTATGCGATAAAGACGGTAATTGGCTTACGCAGCCAATTAGCATTGCTGGCTGGCTTAATCCAGGTGCCGTTGTGCGACACAATGCATTTTCCTCAGATACAAGCTTTGAAGAGTCTCCAGAGATGGCCTTTATACTCCTCTACGCCTCTGTTTCTTCCTTCTACTACATTCTTCGGTCACGGTTGAAGAATCAAAAAGCTCAATATGCTCTGGTGGTTCCTGAGATCACCGATATGGAGGTCTATGCAGGCTATCGGCAAGATCCTCGGCTCCGTTATGCAAGTTATCGAGATTTACATGCTGCCGGTTTGGGAGATGCTGGGCTTAAGTTTCTGACATATCAAGAGGTTGCAGAATCTTCTCGAGGATTTAAGGTAACTCGATGTCAGGTTCTCACTCTAGGTTCTGTCCCCTGGTCGAAACAACAAAAGTCTCGCACAGATCTATTTACTGTAGAAGCAAAGTATCATGCCTGCAAAAACTACCAGATCTGCAAAGCGGTACTACCAGATCGAGTTATCCTTAAGACAAAAGCGGAGGAAGGAAACTTTATCGCAACAAGCTTTGCTCGTGAGATGATTGCTGAAAATCTGGCGAGAGATCATCCTTGGTATGCCGGGTTTTCAGATTGGATTAACAGTAACGAGCGGTTCAAACAACTGTGCTACGAACGCAGAGGTTTAAGTGAGATGGTCATGAGAGCAGACATGGATGATAGAGAGCGCTGGTTTGTCCAGACTTGCCATGAGGCTATTCGCTTTACCTATGGTCGTTTATATCAGAAGGCTCAAGATCGAGGAGAGCAGACTAACTTTGATAGGGAAAACGTACGTATTCGTACTGGATTAGCTCGATGTAAAAATGCAGAAAGCTTCCGTGAGTTTATTACTAACTTTTGGGCAAAAGCTGGGATAATACCAACGCTTCAAGAGCACTGGGATGATTTGATGGACTTGGTTATGGATCCCAAAGAGTGGAGAAAAGCACGGGATCTAGCTCTTCTGGCGTTAGCAAGCTACAAAGGTAAGGAGCGTCAGGAAGAAACTCAAGATGAGCCCGATGAGAACGGTACTGACTTGATTGCTCCTGCCGAATTAGAAGAGGACTAAGACTATAATCTTCAAAGTAGAAGCTTGTGAGCCAGACAAAAAATCAACGTAGCAGTAACTTAGCAACTTAGTTTGGAGGAAAACCATGACTTTTCACCTGTTCGGCAACATTTTGACCAACTATGGTACTGCTGCAAACAATCGCGGCGAGAGTGAGGGCAATATTACTACCCTGCAAAAGATTCTCTGGAAAAATGAAGTGCATACTACTGTTTCTGCTGAAGCAATTCGCTGGGCATTGCGTTACTACTGGCAAACATCAGGAAGCGGTTGCAAGGTCAACCGACGCTGGAATGACGAAACTAACGACAACGAGTGGGAAGAGCCTAACTTTGCCCCTGATCTGTACATTGATGATGATGTTTTAGGCTTTATGCGCGCGGAGGGAGCTAAAGTAGATGCCTCAGACGAAAGCTCATCTAAAGGAAAGGGGAAAAAGCCGGCCAAAGGCACTACCACTGCTAGGCGCGGTGTTTTAGAGGTAACTCGGGCAATCTCCACCCGACCGTACAGTGGAGATATAACCTTCAATGCAAGAAGCGGTCAGAAGGGATCCACTTCTCTCTACGGAACAGAGGTGCATGCCACTCGCTATCAATACGGTTTTGCAATGACCCCTGCTCGACTTCAGCGGCAAGAGCGAGTAGTTGAAGTAGTGAGGGGACTGGTTTCTTTAGGAGAGGTAGCCGGCAATCACTCCCGCTTTCTCTACGATTTTTCACCAGATAGCATCGTCTTGCGCTGGACGCACGACTTTTCGCCCCGCCTGCTCTACTGCTTTGAAGAAAACTCTGAAGGAGAAATAAGCATGCCAGACTTGGTGCGTCGAGTACAAGTAGGAGATATAGATCCTCAAGAGCTATGGCTAGCAGGAGCTGCTGCCGAAACCGAGGACGGGGAGAAGCTAGCTGAATTAGGTGCTCATGTAAGTCCGGGCATTAAGTCAACGGTTGACGACCTAATTGCCATAATTCAAAGTCAAATTTCTTCTAGGGAGGCAGCATGATTCAGCTTCAGGTTGAGGTACCTATTGCTTGCTTTCGTCAATCTTGGGCCAGGGAGTTTGCCGAAACCTATCCGGTGCCGCCACCTGCTACTGTTTATGGAATGCTGCTTTCCTTGCTGGGAGAGTGGGATCGGCATCGCTATTGTGGTGCTCAGCTAGCGATTGCTCTACTGAGCCAACCGCAGCTTTCTACGGTAATCCGCACCTTTCGTCGCTTTAAAAGCAAAGATATTCAGGATCCGGCCAACGCCCGTCCTGACTATCAGCAATTACTCACTGATGTGCAGATTGCAGTGCTGGTTAAAGGATCCCTTGCTCATGATTTGGAAAGAGCCTTTGAGAATCCCGAATCGATTAACCGATCCGGAGGACTGAGCTTGGGGGAGAGCCGTGACCTTGTTAACTCGATAACGCCAATTCCAGTAGTTCCCAAGCAGAGTCGATGGCTAATTCGAGATGAGGACGGGATCCTCACTTTGCCGTATTGGGTCGATCACGTAGGAGCCCGTGGCACCCGCTGGCAAAGGTACTTGCTCCAAACTCTTGAGAGTGAGGAGATACCTGAATTGGCCTGGACAGAAATTCGGCCAGATTAGCCGCTGTCTGCTGTCATCCTTGCACATGTATGCGAGAACGGGCAGTGCTTTGAGGCTAGATTTTGCCTCTATCTGAGGAGAAGGTTTTTTCAGTATTGTTGAGGTTTTCTCATATTCTTCATGTTGTTTATGTTTTGGAGCTTTGGATTATGCCGCTATCGTTGGCTGATTTCTCTGTACAGATAGATTCAGATTTGATTCGTGTTTCAGCGTTGCATGCATTGGCCTACTGCCCACGATTATTTTACCTAGAAGAAGTTGAGGAGCTCTACAGTGAAAACGCAGCTATTTTTGCTGGTCGGCGGCTACATACAGAGCTAGAAAAGCAAGAGGGGGAAGATTGGGAGGATCTATTTCTAGAAAGCGAGGATCTGGGTTTGCGGGGACGGGTAGATGCCCTGCGTACTCGCGACGGTCAGATTATTCCTTATGAGCATAAAAGGGGTCGGGCAGCCCGGGATCCGGACAACCAGCCCCAAGCCTGGGAAAGCGACCGGCTGCAGATCTTGGCCTATGCCTATCTGATGGAAACTGTCCTGGGGATCCCAATCCCTGAAGGACGAATTCGATACCACGGCGACAATGTGCTAGTGCGCGTTCCCCTCGATGATGCCGGGCGCCAAGCTGTGCGTCAGGCAATCGAGCAAGCAAGGTTGCTGCGCCAATCCCATCTCCGTCCCCCAATTACTGACAACGAGCGACTCTGCGCAGGCTGCTCTCTGGCCCCTGTGTGCTTACCTGAAGAAGCGCGGCTGGCTCATGATAGAGAATGGCAGCCTATTCGCCTCTTCCCGGAAGACGATGAACGGCAGTGTGTCCACATTCTAGAGCCGGGGGCGCGGGTAGGGCGCAGCGGATTCCGTCTTAAAGTAAGCTACCGAAACCAAAACGAAGAGTTTATCTCTGCTCAGCAAACCGGGCAAATTGTGCTGCACGGTTTTTCTCAAATCTCAACTCAGGCCATTTATTTCTGTGCTGAGCAAGGCATTGGGATTCACCTAATCTCTGGGGGTGGACGCTACGTTGGTAGCCTAGATCCCCGGCACGGAAGCATCCAACGCCGGATCCGACAGTACCAGGCCCTGAGCGATCCTCAAATGTGCTTGAAGTTAGCTCGGAAGCTGGTTGCGTGTCGAGGTCAAAGTCAGCGTAAGTTCTTGATGCGGCTGGGATCTGCTCGTCCACCAGAGGTAGAGCAAGCCATTGACCAAATGAGGCGAGTACTCAAGCAAGTCGATCGAGCAGAGTCATTATCAAGCTTGCTGGGTTTGGAAGGAAATCTATCGGCACTTTACTTTGCCGCTTTGCCCTATGTGCTATCAGATAAGGTGCCAGAGGAGATGCGATTTTCAGGCCGAAACCGAAGGCCCCCTAAGGATCGCTTTAATGCTCTACTGGGATTTGGATATGCCCTTTTGCTTAAAGACGTCATGAACGCTATTTTGACGGTAGGCCTAGAGCCTGCTCTCGGTTTCTATCACCAGCCTCGCTCTCAAGCACCCCCTCTAGCTCTCGACTTGATGGAAATCTTTCGCGTGCCTCTTGTGGATATGCCAATCGTAGCTTCAGTGAATCGTAAACAATGGGATCCGGAAGCAGACTTCATCATACGAGGACAACAAGTTTGGCTTAGCGAAGAAGGGCGGAAAAAGATGATTCAAATTTACGAAGATCGCAAGCAGGAAAAGTGGAAGCATCCAGTCACTAACTATTCCTTAACCTATCGTCGTTTGTTAGAGCTAGAGGTTCGCCTTTTAGAAAAAGAATGGAATGGAGAGGGTGACTTATTTGGAAACTTGGTTGTGAGGTAAACCATGGCTGAATATAAAGTTTGCTACTTAGTATGCTATGACATACGTTGCCAAAAGCGATGGCGAAAAGCGTCGAAGTTGTTAGAGGGATATGGAGAGCGAATTCAGTACTCAATCTTCCGCACTTGGCTAACATTACGAGAACGAGAAAAACTGCGCTGGGAACTAGAGAAGATCCTCAAGCCGGAAGATGGCCTTCTCATCGTGGGGATCTGCAACCGTTGTTTGGAGCGGGTGCTCACCTCGAACCGACCAGGAAGTTGGCCACAGCAGCAGAGCAGCTACAGGATCTATTGAAGAAACAAGGATCCACCGTTGTGAGAGGTATCTCAGCTTCTAACAAACCTCAAAGCCTTGCTGTAAGCGGATCCCAGCCGTTTCCACTTGCTTGGAGATGCTTGCAAAACCTCAGAACCCTCATGGGAAGCCTGTTCGCTAGGCTTTGACTGCCAGTTAGGGTACAATGGAAGCGCATGGTTTTCCTCTGATTGCCGTAAGGCGCTGAGCACCTTGCCAAGTGGCTATCGGAGCCTTGCAAAGCAAGGATTCTGAGGTGCGGCATGATTTTCCTTTGATTGCCGTAAGGCGTTGAGCACAAGCATAGTCGGTGGGTAGAGCTATGGAGAGAATCGCATGATTTTCCTTTGATTGCCGTAAGGCGTTGAGCACGAGAAGTATGCGCGCCTTGTTGCTGAGGCTCAGGGAGATGATTTTCCTTTGATTGCCGTAAGGCGTTGAGCACGGCGGACGAGGTGGGCGGGGCACGGGTCTTGTTGGAGATGATTTTCCTTTGATTGCCGTAAGGCGTTGAGCACGAGCCAATCTGGGCGGGCTGACCATACCAATCCAGAATGATTTTCCTTTGATTGCCGTAAGGCGTTGAGCACGTCAAAGAAAGGGGGAGACGCGCTGGAACACGTCTCCATGATTTTCCTTTGATTGCCGTAAGGCGTTGAGCACTACTATGCTCTCTCATTTTACCCTAGCTCACTCCCATGATTTTCCTTTGATTGCCGTAAGGCGTTGAGCACATGGGCTCCACTTGCAATAGCTCCCCAAAGAGATGGATATGATTTTCCTTTGATTGCCGTAAGGCGTTGAGCACATCTCTTGTTGGAAGACATTACTTCTGGCTCAATCCATGATTTTCCTTTGATTGCCGTAAGGCGTTGAGCACGTTCTCTCCAGAAGCCCTCTGTGCCTCTTCAAGGTGTCATGATTTTCCTTTGATTGCCGTAAGGCGTTGAGCACATTATCGACGTACGTTACGATTCTCTGACGTTGTCATGATTTTCCTTTGATTGCCGTAAGGCGTTGAGCACAGCGGACTTGACTCGCTGGTGAGATTTTCGTGTAACAATGATTTTCCTTTGATTGCCGTAAGGCGTTGAGCACGAGATTCCAGTCTGCAGCCTTTACCTGCACTGCTTGATGATTTTCCTTTGATTGCCGTAAGGCGTTGAGCACACACACTGGGCAGTACCTCACGCGACAGAATTGAGCAATGATTTTCCTTTGATTGCCGTAAGGCGTTGAGCACGTGGTGATGGGTGGACGGCAAGACCTGACTGGCTATGATTTTCCTTTGATTGCCGTAAGGCGTTGAGCACATCGCAGAGTTGGGCGCGATAGCATGGCCATCCCAAATGATTTTCCTTTGATTGCCGTAAGGCGTTGAGCACGATTTGCTGCAGCATCGTTGATGGTGGCCATAGACATGATTTTCCTTTGATTGCCGTAAGGCGTTGAGCACGGACATCCGTAGCCGTCTCTGGGCACTGACTCGCGCCATGATTTTCCTTTGATTGCCGTAAGGCGTTGAGCACCTCCCTCTCGTCCAGCCCCTTGCGGACGGTTGCAAATGATTTTCCTTTGATTGCCGTAAGGCGTTGAGCACGTCAGCCCGACCCGATTGGTTGCAGTTCATCGTGGATGATTTTCCTTTGATTGCCGTAAGGCGTTGAGCACTTGTCGGTCACCGGTACCAGGTAGCGCAAGTCGGCGTACATGATTTTCCTTTGATTGCCGTAAGGCGTTGAGCACTGGCAGTGGCTGTGCCACATGTGGCAGTGGCTGTGCATGATTTTCCTTTGATTGCCGTAAGGCGTTGAGCACCTCAGTCTTGAGGCTAAGGCCCCAAAACATCCCTGAATGATTTTCCTTTAATTGCCGTAAGGCGTTGAGCACCAGTTTATCTTGGGACGGGTGTTCGAGTCCCAGTCGATGATTTTCCTTTGATTGCCGTAAGGCGTTGAGCACTCTATTGTCATCTAGTGCATGATGTGGTACTCGCTGATGATTTTCCTTTGATTGCCGTAAGGCGTTGAGCACTGTGCCGAGCTTGTAGATCTTGCGGCCACGCTGCTGATGATTTTCCTTTGATTGCCGTAAGGCGTTGAGCACAAAACCCTCAAGAAAGCGCATGGATACCTGGCGAGATAGACATGGCCACAGAACTTTTGATGATTTTCCTTTGATTGCCGTAAGGCGTTGAGCACGTGGCTAAGTTTGTGGTCAGTGCTGTGCAATTCCGATGATTTTCCTTAGGAATTGGAAAGGTCTACATCTACCCGGTGGGCGCAGGCAAACCCGGAGAAGGCGACGGCGTTGAGGCCTTGACCGGGGAAGGTGCTATCGCCCACGCAGTAGAGGTTGGGAATGGCGGTGCGGTTGAAGGGCATGCCCAAGAGGCCCCAGGGAGTGCCGCGAGGGATGGGGCCGTAGGTGCCGTCGACGCGGCCCAAGAAGCGGCGGTGGGTGCGGGGAGTGCCCACCTCCAGCAGCTCGATGTGGGATCCCAGCTCTGGCCAGAGGGCCTCCAGGCGGCGGATAAGGCGTTTGGCTGCCGCTTGTTTTTGCTGCCGGTACTGCTCCGGGCCTAAGCCCTGCCAGGTCTGCATCCAACTGGGGGTAAAAGCGTGGACGATGTGGCGGCCCGGCGGGGCCAGCTCCGGATCCAAGAGGGTGGGGATGGAGACGAAGATCGTGCCCTGCTCCGCCTCCAGGTCTTGCCAATCTTCTAGAAGAATGTGGTGACAGTAGCGCTCGCCAACCAGAGCCTCAGCCCGCACCCCCAGGTGCAGGCTCAAGAAGCTGGGAGACTGTTGGTAGCGGCTCTGCCAGCGCCGCTCCGCCGCCGGCAGGGATCCCGGCCAGAGGCGCTCAAAGGTATCCCAGCGGGTGGCATTGGAGATGATCTTGCGGGCAAAGAGCTTTTCTCCCCTGGAGAGCTCAACGCCCACGGCGCGGCCCCGTTCTTCCAAAATCCGCCGCACCGGCGCCCCGTAGCGGATTTGCCCCCCACAGGCCTCTAGGCCTTGGGCCAACTTCTGGGCAATCTGCCCCACCCCTCCCTTGGGGTAGTTGACGCCGCCGTAGTGGCGATCACAAAACACCATGCCGGCATTGATCATGGGCGTGCGATCTGCCGGCACCACCGACCAGCAGTAGCACTCCATATCCACAAAGCGCCGCAGCGCCGGATCCCGTAGGTGGCGCCGTGCCACCTGGCCCACATTCACCGGCAAGTAGCGGGCCAAGGTCAGGCAGGCGCGGGGGTGGCCGACCAAAGAGCGCCAGAGATAGCCCCACTCCTCCAAAGAGAGGAGCTCCATGGCGTTGAGGCTGTTGAAAATGGGCCAGAAGCTGTCGTAGAAGCGGCGGATGCTGCCCGCTTCTTGAGGGAAATAGCTGGCTAGCTCCTGCAAAAACTGCTCGTAGTCCCGGTGCACACGCGGGCTAAGCCCCTGGGGCAGGTGGTAGGCAATCTGCACCGGGTCGGGGATGGATTCCAAAGACTGGCCCACAGCAGCCAGGGCGCGGGTGAGCAAGTTGGTGGTGCCTTGAGAGCCCAGGCCAAAGATCATGGAAGCCCCGACATCAAAGCGGTAGATCCCGTTGCCGTTGGGATCCGGGCGCTCAAAGTAGCCAGCGCTGCCACCAGGGATGAGGTATTTTTCCAGCACCAACACCTGGTAGCCTTTGGCCGCCAACTGGGTGGCCGCCACTAGCCCGCCGATCCCAGCGCCGATGACAATCACATCCCAAGTAGCCGGGGGGGAAGACACGGCAGAGAACTTGGGCTGGGCAGAAGCCTGAGAAGGCAGAGTTTGGGTCAAGGGATCCCTCGAGTTGAACGCAAAGCCGGTATTCTCAAGCTACCAGAAGTCCCGAGAGTTAATTTTCCCGGAGCAGCGGGATCCCTGGGGAAGAGGCTTGGTAGCAACCCCAACTCCCTCTTTTCGGCTGGGGGATCCGCAAACGGGATTGTGGCAGAGGCTACGGAACCCAATCGGCCAATTTGCTAGCCAGGATCCCACACCCACCCTGGGGATTTTCAGCCATGTTGGTTACTCAGCATCCTGTCTTTCGGCGCTTTTGGTACCCGGTGATGCCCCTCAGCCTACTGAAGCAGGGAGCCCCGCAACCCTTTGAGCTGCTGGGAGAAAAGATCGTCCTCTGGTTGGATCAAGCCGGGCAGCCCCAAGCTGCTGCCGACCGCTGCTGTCATCGTTCGGCCCAACTCTCCAAGGGGATTGTCTGCGATGGCCACATTCGCTGCCCCTACCACGGCTGGGAGTTTGATGGCACAGGTGCCTGCGTCAAGGTGCCGCAGTTGCCGGCTCGCGCGCGCATTCCGGAGGGCTACCGCATTCCCGCCTATCTCTGCCAGGCCCGTTACGGCTATGCCTGGGTTTGTTTGGATCCTCAACCCCTGCGAGACATCCCGGTCATTCCAGAGGCAGAGGATCCCAGCTACCGGCTCATCCACGAGTTTTACGAACGTTGGGAATGCGCCAGTTTGCGCATCTGCGAGAACGAGTTCGATGCTGCCCACTTCAGCTTTGTGCATCAAAACACCTTTGGCAGCCTAGACAACCTGGTACCCAGTCATCTCGAGATCGAGGAGCTGGACTACGGCATCCGTACCCGCCTGGTGGTCGGTGTGGCCAACCCAGAGCTGCAACAAAAAAACCTGGGCATTCCCCTTGCCAAAACCGAGCGCACCACCACTTCCACCTGGTACCTGCCCTTCACCAACCACCTTCACATCCGCTACCCCAATGGCCGCAGCCATGTTATCGTCAACATCCCCACCCCCATCAACGACCGGGCCTCGCAAGTGGTGCAGTTTTGCCTGCGCAACGACACGGAAGCGGATGCTCCAGCCTCAGAGGTAGTCCGCTTCGACCGGGCTGTAACTTTGGAAGACAGGGCCATTCTGGAAACTACGGATCCCGATGTCCCTCTCGACCTCAGCGCCGAGCAGCATATGTTTACCGACAAACCCGGGATCCTGATGCGCAAGCAACTGGCCGCCCTGCTGAAAGCTCATGGCAATGCCTCAGATCAACTCTTCTAGGCCGCGGCTGCCAGCATAGCGGCTGTAGGCATAGAGCAAGCCCAGGCTCAGGCCGGTAACCAAAAAGCTAAGGGCCGCTCCAAAGGGGTAGTCCAGGCTGGCGCCAAACTGCATCTGGATGACATTGCCGATCAACAAGGTTTTGCTGCCCCCTAGCAAGTCCGGTACCACGAACATACCCAGCGCTGGGATGGCCACCAAAATCAAGCCCGCCGCCAGCCCCGGCAGCGTTTGGGGAAAAAGCACCCACCAGAAGACCTGCCAGCCGTTGGCGTAGAGATCCCGCGCCGCCTCCGCCAGGCGCCAGTCGATGCGCTCCACTGCTGTGTACAGGGGCAAGGCCATGTAAGGCAAAAAGGTGTAGACCATGCCCAGGTACACGGCCAGCCAACTGGGGTAGAGAGCCGTCTGGGGCGGGATCCAGCCCAGCCAGGCGGCCAGGCGGGCCAGCCACCCTTCTGGCGCCAACACCACCATCCAGGCGTAGGTGCGAATCACCAGGTTCGTCCAAAACGGCACCACCACCAGCGTCAGCAATAGATCCCGCTGTCGGGGCGGGTGGGCGACAATAAAGAAAGCCAGGGGATAGGCCAGGAGCACACAAAAGAAGGTGGTGACGGCCGCCACCAGCAGGCTGCGGCCCAAGATCTGCCAGTAGATGGGCGTCCAGCCCAGGGGGCCGTAGCCGAGAATGCGCAGGTAGTTGGCCAGCGTCAGAGGCAGTCCCACCTCGCCAAACTGGCCGCGGCTGAGAAAGCTGCAAACCAGCAGCAACACTCCCGGCAGCACCAAAAACAGCACCACCCATAGCACCCCCGGCCCGGCAAAGATGAGGCTGCGCAGCAGCTCCTGCCAGGGGGAGAGCAATTCCCCGGCGCGCACCTGGGCACGCTGGCCAGAAGAAGGGATCCCTGGCCATCTCAGCATGGGGGATCCTCCTGCCGGGGATCCGGCCGCAGGCGCACCAGGCTCTTGGGGGGCAGGTGGGCCACCAGCGCCTCGCCGATCTCAAACCCCGCCTCCTCAATATCCGTGTTGAGGGCGGTGGCCTTGAGCTGCTGTCCATTGGCCGTCTGCAGCAAGTACTGGTTCTCCGCCCCGGTGTAGATGAGGTTTTCCACCCGCACCGGCACTTGGTTGGGCAGCAGATCCCAGCCGCTACGGGAAAGCTGAATCTTTTCTGGGCGGATGGCCAACTGCACCGGCTCCAAGTTGGGCTGGATCCCGGGCACCTTGAGCTTGCCTAGGGGCGTATCCACGCAGTCGGTGCCACAGGCGATCCCTTCGATGAGGTTGCTGGCCCCCAAAAAGTCCGCCACAAAGGCGGTTGCCGGCCGCTCGTACACCTCGTCAATGGGGCCGACTTGCTCAATGCGTCCGGCCCGCATCACCGCCACCCGGTCGCTGGTAACCAACGCCTCCTCCTGGTCGTGGGTAACAAAAATGAACGTCATGCCCAGCCGCCGCTGCAGCTCGCACAACTGCACCTGAAGCTGCTTGCGCAACTTGGCATCCAACGCCGAGAGCGGCTCATCCAATAGCAGCACCTCTGGCTCATTGACCAAGGCGCGGGCCAGGGCCACCCGCTGCTGCTGCCCCCCGGAGAGCTCCTGGGGCTTGCGCTTGGCCAGATCCCCGATCTCCACCAACTCCAAGGCGGCGGCCACCCGCTTGTGCAGGGCCTCCCCTCGCACCCCCCGCCTGCGCAGGCCAAAGGCGACGTTTTCCTCCACGGTCAGGAAGGGGAAAAGGGCGTAGCTCTGAAACACGGTGTTGACGTTGCGCTTGTGGGCGGGCAGGTGGCCCACCGGGCGCCCCCGGATCACCACTTCCCCGAGGTCAGCCATCTCCAGGCCGGCGATGATGCGCAGCAGGGTGGTCTTGCCGCAGCCGGAAGGGCCCAATAGGCCAAAAAACTCGCCCCGCCGAATCTGCAAGTCGATGCCGTCGAGGGCCACAAAGTCGCCAAAGCGCTTGCGGAGCCCCTTGAGCTCCACATCCCAGTCGGGATCCCGGACGGTGGTGGAGAGGACACCCGCAGTCACAGTTGGCAGCGCCGACAACATCCTTTAACCCAGTATGCAAGTCTCCGGGAAAATTGCAGCTGTCTCTTGCGCCATGGGCGCAAGTTCTACACTCAGCCTTGCAAATGGGGATCCCTGTCTGCAGCTTTTCAAGACAGGATGGATGAAAGATAGTGTCGCTACGCCACTTTCACATCACGCAGGTGGTAAACACTCCCGTGAAAGGTGTGCATGGGCTGTTGCCAAAACCGATTCTGCCCCGACCTGCCTTGCTCTGAGTGCTTTTGCATCTACGGCCATTTCCAATAGCAGTGAAGCTGCTCCTTGCTATGTTCCCACCCCTCTCCCTCTGGGAGAGGGGCCGGGGGTGAGGGGCCTGGGGGTGGTCGCGTCGGCGGCGCGGAGCGCTTGGGTTGGTCGAACTTGTCTGGAATGGGTTCAAGCCGGAACACCGTTCTCCCAATCTGTCTCCGCAGGCGGCGTAGGCTCTTGCATGGGCCAGACCCAAGCGGTGAGGTCTTGGGAAGGGATCCCTTGGGGCATTAGCCCGTGGCAGCGGGAGCAAAACAGGCAACTGCCACAGCGTTCGGTGTGGGGGGTCATGGGAAAGTTTTGCGCCTCCAGTTGGCGCAGGTGGTGCAGGGTGGCTTTGAGGTGGGCCAGATCCCGCTCGTAAGCGGCGGCGCTGTAGCGGCGGTAGAAGGGCTGCTGCGGGTGTTGCACATACCAAAGGGTCAGTTGCACCTGCTCCGGCTGGAAGGGGACTTCCAGGGGCAGTTGATCGGCCACCCCACACAGCAGCAGGGGGTAGAGGCGCACCTGCCAGTCCTGGGCCAACTGTTCATCGGGGGGGCGCTGCCGCTCCGTCTTCCAATCGACAATGTGCAGGGATCCCGGGGTAATCACCAGCCGATCCAGGCGGGCCATCAGCTTAAACCCCTCGATCCGCTGCCAGAGGGGCAATTCCGCCAACACCCGCCCCTGCGGATGAGCGTGGGGACTGGCCAAGAACACCTGCCACCACTGGCGTACTGTCTCATCCAAAGCAGATAAGCGGGGCTCCACCTGCCGACCGCGGCTGTGCCACTCGACCAAGCGGTGAAACTGCCGCCCGCGCCTCTGCTCCAGTTCGTGCTCAGAAGCATTGGCAGCAGGCCAGATCAACCGCTCCAGGTACACATAGCGAAACAGGCGAGGACAATGATCCAGGAGCGCCAAGGCGGAAGCAGACAGGTTGACCTGCTCAAGGCTCAGCCTCTCCAAAGGGGGGGCAGAGCCTACAAAAGGGGCAATCGGGATCCCAGACATGGGCAAGTCCTGGCGGGGATGGGAGGAGTGCAACTGCTCTGAGCACACTTGAACTGACCTTCCACTAAAAGCTGGGGGTTGTGCTAGGCTCCTGTCGAATTTGCCCAGACCCAGACAGCGACCATCCCATCCCAGAGCAACAAAAGCAGAGCCAAGCATCCGAGCAGCCCGTACATCCAAGGCTGAACGTAAGGGCGCAGCCCGCCGATCTCCAGTTGGGTGTGACGTTGAACCTCGGCCAACAGACGCTGGAACCCGGCCACCCGCATCGGCAAAAGCACGCGCTCCCCAGCTTGGGTGACTAAGTAGTACACCATACCGCCTTGGCTGGTGGAGCGGGGCTCAATGCGTTCCACATCAGCCCACCGGATCTGCCACTCCTGCCGAACAAAAGGTGGCACCCAGCCTGGGTAGGTGGCCTGCATGCCCTTTTCATCCAACTGGATCTGCTGGCTCAGGGATCCCAGGACTACTCCCCATCCCAGCAGCAGAGTTGCCCAAAGGGATCCCAGCTCAAGCGGTGTTGCCTGTTGCCGGGACAGCAAGATGGGCAGGGGCAGGCTCAATCCCCAGTACAAGGCCTGCAAAGCGTAGCGAATCAACGGGGAGATGGGGAAGATCAACATGGGCAGAGGGGGGCTCGCTTCACCAAGCTTAAGATAGCCCTTAAAAAGGCAGCTCCTCCTTTAAGGATTCCCTTTCTGCTTGGCGATCGACAAGCGGAAAAGACGGCTTTGCTGCTGCATTGGGAAACTCTGCAGCAGACCCTTCTGCCGGTGTCGGCGGGTCGTAGATCTCACCGGAGAGCAGGTCGAGGGATCCCTCGGCTTCTAAAGTCTCCATTGAGGAGAGCCCTGCCGCGGATCCCAACACCCCCTCCAAGTCCACCAGGCTGCCGTTGAAATGGTCGGCAAAACGGCGGGCAATCTCCGCCAGCTCATGGGTTAGTTCATAGGACTGCCGACGGTGCTCTGCATAACCTAGAGAAGCAATGCTGGTTGCTGAGCCGTTCACCTGAGCGCCCCCCACGGGATCGTTGCGCTCAGGCTCTGGCGAAGGTGGGTCAGAGGGGGGATGGTGCCCGGTACTTGGCGGGATGGGCTCCGTTGAGGAAGCAGGGCTGCTGGTGTTATCGCTTGGCAACCCTGGCGCGGCAACGGGATCGGGGGGGAGAAATGCTGTGGGCGGCAGCGGGGCGGAGCTCTTGGACTTGGTTTCGCCGGTGCGATTGGAAACCTCCGGCCTGCCGGAGCGCTGCACAACCAAGTTGAGCTGCACAGGGCGCTGCAACAGATGGTGGAGTACCGACCGCAGTTCGGCTTCTTTGCTGCGCACCTTGTCCACCAAGCCTTTGCTGGGAAAGGCAAGGGTAATCTCTTCCAGAGTCTCTTGCTGCAAATGCCCGGATCCCAGCAGGGCTTTGGTAATTGGGGAAAGGCCCTTGAGGAACTCCTCCCACCGGGGCCGCAAGAGCCTGGCGGAGGAAGCGGCGGGATCTTGCGCTTTTTCCGGGGAAGTCTCCCCTCGGCTTGGCCCTGCTGTCGGTGGCGGTGTGGAGTCCCCCGTTGCTCGAGAGGCAGGGGTTGGGAGCTTTTCAACCGCTGCTGCAGCCTGCTGCTTTTCTCCTACGACAGCGGGGGCAACGTTCCCATCGAGGTTCTTCAAGACCTCCGGCTTGCTGCTGCCCCTAGCAGAAGACGGGCCGACAACAGCTTCAGGAGAGAGAGCAGGGGATAGGTCGGCAACGGGGAGCGGCTTTCCGCCTTTGGCCTCTGTCGATGGCAGCGGGACGGCACCCTGGCGAAGCTGGCCCAGCAGATCCAGCAGGGCAATTTCCAACCAAAGCTGGGGCTGGCCGCCCTGGCGAATTTGCGGCTCGCACTGGCGCAGATGGCTCTGGGCCGCCAGCAGCATCTCCACCGAGTAGCGAGGGGCCCGCTGCTGCAGGGCTGCCCAAGTGGGATCCGTTACGGCCGCCAACTGTCGCTGTTGTGGTGCCGTCTTGGCCAGCAGCAGATCCCGGTAAAAGGCCACCAGGCTCTGCAGCAGCACCAGCGGCTCTCTGCCCCGCTCCAGCAATTGCCGCGTCTGGGCCAGCACTGCTTGCACATCCTGAGCCAGCAGGGCATCGGTCAACTCCAAAAGCTGCCGCTCCGGAATCCCGCCCACCAAGTCCCACACGGCTTCTGGGGTGATGGATCCCTCCAGCAAGCTGAGCTGATCCAACAGGCGCTCGGCGTCCCGCAGCCCTCCCTGGGCCAGTTGGGCCACCAGCTGCAAGGCTTCTGCCGTGATGGGGATCCCTTCCTGGGCGGCAATCTTGCCCAGGTGGGCCACCATGTCGTCGAGGGGAATGCGGCGAAAGTCAAAGCGCTGACAGCGGGAAACGATGGTGGGCAGAACCCGCTGAGGGTCGGTGGTGGCCAGCACAAACACCACGCGGGGGGGCGGCTCTTCTAGGGTCTTCAGCAAAGCGTTGAAGGCGGCATTGCTGAGCATGTGGCACTCGTCGATGACATAGACCTTGTAGCGGCTATTCACCGGCGCAAACTGGGCCCGCTCGATCAGCTCGCGGATGTTGTCCACACCGGTATTGCTGGCGGCGTCGATTTCAATCACATCCAAAGAAGAGCCGGCGGTGATGGCGCGGCACTGGCTGCACACCTGACAGGGATCCGGCGTCGGCCCCTGCTCGCAATTTAGGGACTTAGCCAAAATGCGGGCGCTGGAGGTCTTGCCCGTGCCGCGCGGCCCACAGAACAAGTAGGCCGGCGCCACCCGGTTTTGCCGGATGGCATTGGTCAAAGTCTGTACCACCGCCCCTTGGCCCACCACATCGGCAAAGCGCTGCGGGCGGTATTTCAAATGAAGGGGTTCGTACTTGCCGGCAGCGGCCATTTTTTGGAGATCTCCAGTCGCAATAGCGGGACGGAGTCCTTGCAAGCGCGCCCCCGCCGCAACCCCTCGATGCTGAGGCGATCCCAGGGGGGCTCCCCCTATTCTGGCTTCTCCCTGTGTCCCTCAGGAGCAACACCGAGTCTTGAAGAAGATGCTGCTTCCTGGGCAAGCAAAGCCTTGGGATCCCGGCGGCGCAGGGGCGGCATCTGCGGCAATTGCACCTTCCAGCGGGGGGCATCCAGTTGATCTATGTGCTGCAGGCGGTAGCTGAGCTGGTACAGCTCCCTCTTGAGCTGGCGATTTTCTGCTTGAATGGCGGCGATGCGCTCGCGGATGGGCTGCAGGCGGGCCTGCAGCTTGCGCCGGTAGAGCTCCGGCAGCTCTTGGAGCATCTGCTCCAACACCTGCTTTTCTTGGTAGAGCTGCTCGATCTCGGCCTCATAGCTGCGAATCTGTCGGTGTTGCTTTTCTTGGCGCAGCTCCAAAAGATCGATCTGGCTTTGCAGCAGGCGGTTGCGCTCCCGCAAAGCCTGAATCTCCTGCTCCCGCGCCGCCAGCGCTTGCACCCACCAGGACTCTGCCCTGCTATCGCCAACAGGCTCGCCGCCGCAAATCGTTTCTTGCATCGACTCTTCCTCAACCCACCATCCCCATCCGCTACTCTATCCAGCCTGCTGGGGCGAGGCCAGGGGTTTCTGGGAAGCCAGCGCTTGTTGCACCTGGGCTTCCAGCTCCGCCAGGGATCCGGAATTGTCCAGCACTACATGGGCGCGACGGGCCTTTTCCTCCAGGGGCCACTGGCTGGCCAGGCGAGCTTCAATTTCTGCCGGTGTCAGGAGGGGATCCCGCTGAGCCAGGCGCTGCCGCTGCTGCTCAGGGGTACAGGTCACCACCCAGATCTCGCTGACCCAGTTTTCCATGTGGGCCTCAAACAGCAGCGGGATCATCAGGCAAACGGTGGGAGGGCCGTCCTTTTGAGGATTTGCAACCCCTTCCTCAGGCGGCGCAGAGGCTCCGTGAGACTGGAGAAACTCCCGCAGCCGCGCTTTGACAAACGGGTGGATCTGGGCTTCTAGCCAGGCCCGCTCGGCGGCATCGGCAAAGATAATCTGCCCTAACTGGCGGCGATCCAGCTCTCCAGAGGGATCCCGGATGGCCTGGCCATAGCGCTGCAGCACCCGCTCGCGGATGGGGGATCCCACCGCCAAGGCCTGGCGGGCCATCTGATCCGCATCGGCCACCGGGATCCCGTGCCGTTCCAAGATGCGGGCCACTGTGGATTTACCGGTGGCTATGCCGCCCGTCAAGCCGATGATTCTCATGGGAGCTGTACGATTTCACACAAGTTGGAGCCAGCCTCTCACCCCCGGCCCCTCTCCCAGCCCTCACCCCCAGCCCCTCTCCCAGAGGGAGAGGGGAGATGGTTGAAGATCCCCCTTCAAGGCGAGGCCATCTGGGCAGAGGCTGGGGAAAGGCAAGGTGCTGTCAAGAGACTATACTCTAAGCCTTCCACCAAGGCCCGGCAGGAGGCTTCGATGATGTTGGTGGAAACTCCCACCGTGGTCCAGCGGCGGTGGCCATCGCTGAACTCCACCAGCACCCGCGTTTTCGCCGAGGTGCCGGCCCGCCCATCCAAGATGCGCACTTTGTAGTCGGCCAGGTGAATCCCTTCCAGTTGGGGGTAGAACTCCAGCAAGGCTTTGCGCAGCGCCCCATCCAAAGCTGCCACCGGCCCATTGCCTTCCGCTGCCGTTACCCGCGTCTGCCCTTGCACCGCAATCTTCACCGCCGCCAAGGACTGCACATCCCCCGCCTCACCACTGGGATCCCAGTCTTTGCTGCTCCAGTCGGAGCGGGTAGTGGTGCTGACATTAAAGCTAAGCACCTCAAATGGATGCAAGCGCTGACCTAACAGCTCCCGCACCAGCAGCTCAAAGCTGGCCTCAGCCGCCTCAAACTGATAGCCCTGCAGCTCCAGGGTCTTCAACCGCTCTAGGATCAAGCGGGCTTGGGGATCTGACTTGTCCAGCCGGATCCCGAAGCCGGCCACTTTGCTGAGGATATTGCTCAGCCCCGCTTGTTCCGAAACCACGATGCGCCGGCAGTTGCCCACCTGCTCCGGGGCAATGTGCTCGTAGGTGAGGGGGTTTTTCTGGACGGCGCTAACGTGGATCCCGCCCTTGTGGGCAAAGGCCGACCGGCCCACAAAGGGGGCATGGTCATCCGGAGCCAGGTTGACCACCTCGCTGATGGCGCGGGAGATCTCCGTCAGGTGTTGCAGCTTCCCTTCCGGCAGACAGCGGTAGCCCAGCTTTAGTTGCAGGTTGGGGATGACGCTGCACAGGTCGGCGTTGCCACAGCGCTCCCCATAGCCGTTGATGGTGCCTTGCACCATGCGCGCCCCCGCCTGGACTGCCGCCAGGGCATTGGCCACAGCAGTGCCGGAATCGTTGTGGGTGTGGATCCCCAGGGGCAAATGCCCCAGGTGATGGGACTCGGCCAAGACGGCTGCGGTGATGGCGGCAATCTCGGGGGGCAGGGATCCGCCGTTGGTATCGCAGAGAACCAGCCACTCCGCCCCCGCTTCTGCCGCCGCCACGAGGGTTTGCAGGGCGTAGTCGGAGTTATGGCGATAGGCGTCAAACCAGTGCTCAGCATCGTAGATCACCCGTCGCCCCTGGGAGCGCAAATAGGCGATGGTATCCCGGATCATGGCCAGGTTTTCGGCCAAGGTGGTGCCCAGCCCCTCAGTCACATGCAGATCCCAGGACTTGCCGAACACCGTCACGTAGCGGGTGCCCGCCGCCAAGATGGCCTGCAGCAGGGGGTCGTCAGCCGCCCGCCGCCCCGGCTTGCGGGTGGAGCAAAAGGCCACCAGCTCCGCCTGCTCCAGAGGCTCTTCCCGCAGTTGCCAGAAAAACTGCACATCCTTGGGATTGGCCCCCGGCCAGCCCCCCTCGATAAACGGGATCCCCAGCCGATCCAGCAGCTTGGCGATCTGGATCTTGTCTTGCACCGACAGCGACAGCCCCTCCCGCTGCGCCCCATCCCGCAGCGTGGTGTCGTAGAGGGTGATGGCGGCTAAGCAACCAAGGACTGCGTCCTGCTGGCGCGAACGGTCAATCTTCATAGCGCATCAGCTTTTTGTAAAAGGCGGTGGAGAAATCCGGCGGCTGCCCCCGCTGCATCAGGGTCACCACATCGATGAGATAGTCCACAAACTCGTAGTTGGCAATGGAAAGCTGATAGGTGAGCTCGGCATCTTGAGCGAAGATCACCTGAACCACCGTTAAATCTGAAGGTAGCGGGGACATGTGCCAACTGGCCAAGAAGCGGACGGGATCCGCCCCCTCAATAGCCCTTTGCCCCTCCAGGTTGCCTCTTTTGTAGAGGCCCACCGCCAGGGCTAAGTACTGTCGGCGGGCAACGGCGTAATAGGGCTGATAGACGGCCACTTCTGGCGGGCTGGCAGGTTCGAGTTGCAGAGCCATGACGGCAAGAGGAGAGAAGCGTCGATTGCGGCAACAAAGCAAGGGACTCACTGCCATCCAGCCTACCGCGTCGGCGGGCTGCTGGCCTAGAGACAGGTTGCCCGCTTGTGGGGGGATCCCGCACCTCACTTGGGAAGGAAGCGTTGGAAAGTCGGGAAACTCTGAGAAACAATAGGAAGGGAAAACCGCCCCAGGTTCTCCTCCGCCGGGCCAGGACGGCGTCCCCTTGGCCCCGACTTACCGAATTGCTGGCCTTATGAACATAGCCCCAAACCCCACTGCCGACCCTCTGCTGGAGCTGGATCCCGTCCTGCAAGGCAAGTTCCACCAGCTTGTCCAAATCTTCGCCGAGATGGGGCGGGTCTTGGTGGCCTACTCAGGCGGGGTCGATAGCAGCCTGGTGGCCAAACTGGCCTGGGATCAGGTGGGGGAGCGGGCCCTGGCCGTCACTGCCGCTTCCCCGGCGCTGTTGCCCGAAGATCTGGAGGAGGCCATCCGGCAAGCCCAATACATCGGCATTCGCCACCAGATCGTCGAGACCCAGGAGCTGCAGGATCCCCGCTACGCCGCCAACCCCGCCAACCGCTGCTACTTCTGCAAAAGCCACTTGCACGACACCCTGCGTCAGGTGGCTAAAACTCAGGGATACGACCACGTGGCAGATGGCCTCAACGCCGACGATCTGGCCGACTATCGACCGGGAGCGCAGGCGGCCCGAGAGCGAGGCGTGCGTTCTCCCTTGGCGGAGGTGGGGATGAGCAAGCTGGAGGTGCGGCAACTGTCTCGCCACCTGGGCCTGCCCTGGTGGGACAAGCCGGCCCAGCCCTGCCTCAGCTCCCGCTTTCCCTATGGCGAGGCAATCACCGCCGAGAAGCTGCGGCGGGTGGGATTGGCAGAGCGCTATCTGCGCAGCTTGGGCTGGCAGCAAGTGCGCGTGCGCTCCGAGAAAGATACTGCCCGCATCGAACTGCTCCCTCATCAAATCGTGGAATTTGTGCAAAAAACCGATCTGGCAGCGCTGGTCAAGGCCCTGCAATCTTTTGGTTATCTCTACGTCAGTCTCGATTTGGAGGGCTACCGCAGCGGCAAGCTCAACCGCGCCCTCAACCCGCCCCCGCCGACAACGGGCTGAGCCAGCCTAGGGGCTTGGGCTGAAGTTTTGTGCCAGGTTTAGGGGAATATGAAAGGGTTTTGGTGGCTCTGGCTTTGCTTGGGGGTGTTTGGTCTGGCAACGGCTGCTCCTGCCTCAGCCCAGAAAGGCCGGGTGGCAGCCGCTCCGCCGGGGGATACGACTGACGCCCTTGCGGAGCGCACGTTACGGCTGCGCTCGAACCGCCAAACCTTTGACCAGCGGGCGCAGGTTTTCCTGGCCGAGGGCAACGTGGAGATGCGTCTGGGCCGCTCTGTGCTGCGGGCAGATCGCTTGCGCATCGAGCTGCAACAGCGGCGAGCCGTGGCCGAGGGCAACGTTTCCATCGAGTTGGATCAGCAGCGCATCCAGGGATCCCGGCTGGAATACGACTTTGAGCAAGAGCGAGGAGTGTTGGAAGAAGCCTTCGGCCAGGTGGATATCGGCCAGTTGCAAGCTGCCGGATCCCCGGCGGCGGCCCTCTCGCCGCAGCGGCTGGTGCGCTTTCGCGCTGCCCGCATCCGCTTCGATGCCAACAACTGGGAAGGAGAGCAGGTGCGGCTGACCAATGACCCGCTGGATCCGCCGGAGCTGGAGATCCGCAGCCCGCGGGCGACCTCTACCTTGCAGGCGGATGGTTCCAGCCTGTTGATTGCCGAAGCTGGCCAACTGGTTTTCGACCAGGTCTTGTTTCTGCCCCTGCCCATTCGGCTGCGCTTTGACTCATTGAACCGTCAGCCTCCGGTCAGCCTTTTCTACGATGACTTCGACCGGGAAGAGCTGCGGCGCGGCCTGATCCTGCAGGCCAACTTCGAGCTGCTGCAGGATCCCCATCTCAGCCTGGTGCTCTCCCCGCAACTGTATCCGCAACGCCTTTGGGGCAGCGACCAAGGGATCCGCGATGGGATCGGGCTGCGGGCTGATTTTCGTTGGCGGCAACCGGAAGCCAATGCCCAAACCTCGCTGTTTGCCGAGCTGCGCGGGATCGTCTTCGAGGAATTTGCCCGGCGCTTGCGGGCTCAGGTCGAACACCGCGTTACCACCGGCAACGGCGGCCAAGTCACCTACACCTATGCGTATCAGGAGCGTTTTTTCAGCGGGCGGCTGGGGTTTCAGATTGTGGAGAATCGCCTTGGTGCTAGCTACAGCTCGCCCACCCTCCGCCTCGGCAACACCGGTTTGGATTTCAGCTACCGCATAGCCGCCGACTACATCGACGCCCTCGGGCAACTCGGCGACATCGACACCGATCCCGATCTGGCCTTGGCCAAGACCACCGACCGCATTCAGCTCGCTCGACTGCAACTGGGGGCAGCCCTAACTCGTTCTTTTCCCCTCTGGCGACCCCCTAAGACGGCGTCGGATCCGCCGCCCCGCTTTTCCGCTTTGCCCATCGAACAGGGAATCTGGCTCAACACCGGCGTCAGCAGCAGCCAGTCACTCTACTCCAATGGCCGTGTCCAAAGCTATACTGCCGGCAGCATCGGCATCGATGCGGTAATCGGGGCTTTTGTGGCCGATACCTTCGACTACACCAACCTGAGGGTGACCTACTCCAACGGTTTTTTGGCCGGAGCCTCGCCGTTTTTGTTCGACCGCATCACCACGCGGGAGCAGCTTGTTTTGGGCTTTTTACAGCAACTGTATGGTCCGTTGCGGGTAGGGGCAGAGACGACGGTGGATCTGCAGTCAGGCCAGCAGGTGGACATCACCTACCGCCTGGGTTACGACCGCCGCACCTATGGATTTAGCTTGCAATACAATCCGGTGCGCCAGTCGGGGGCGCTGGAGCTGCGGGTGGAGGGCCTGAACTGGGATCCCCGCCAGTCGCCGCAAAAACCGACGACCGGAGCGAGCGTCCACGAGCCCTGATCCCCAAACTCCAAGGGGACTCAAAATGTAATCTTGATTACTACTCTGTGGAGATTTTCTGTGAGAAATTGCCTCGCCGCAGGAAGAAATCTCAATCCAAGTCCGTCCTGAGTTGAGGAGCCATTCTGAAAAAATCAAAACGGTAAGATAAAATACAGAAATTGCTTTTCCAGGATTAATTTCTGCTGGTTGGGATCGCCGTATCGCAGACTACCGCAGCGATCCCCAGGCGGTGTTAGGGTAGATGCTAGGCTGAGCAGAGTGGGCTGGTGATCTAATTATGCAAACACTTGATGCAATCCCCGCCAAAAAACAAACAGAGCGAATAACCTGTAGCTACATCAATGCGACCAGCTCCGTTCAGGTGGTTCGCATCACAAATATCGAAAACTGGTACTTTGAGCGGGTGGTCTTCCCAGGGCAGCGGCTGCTGTTTGAGGCAGTGCCGGGAGCCAAACTGGAGATCCACACGGGCATGATGGCCAGCTCTATCCTGACAGACATCATCCCCTGCGAAAAGATGCGGGTGCGAGAGACGGAGCCGGTGACTGTGGGCGCCTAGATCCCCAGAGGCCAGCGGTGTGGACTAGGTCTCGCGGCCTTGCTGCTTTCTCTCCTCTGCTTCCGGGCTAGGGGAAGGTTGGGGTGAGGGGCGAGGCTTGGGCGGCAGTGGGATCTCGAGGAAACGGGCGCTCAACCTCACCGGGCTGGTCTCTCGCCGTTGCGGCGGCCAAGGGATCCCCAGCCAACGGGCCGTGAGCTCCAGCAAGCCGGGGGGCGGTGTGGGAGTAGGGGTGGGCGTTGGTGGTGGGGTGGGGTACAGATCCAAGCGCGGGGGGCGCGGGGTGCTGACCCGGAAAGCATCAGGGGGCGGCTGGGTCAGCGGCACGTTGGGATCCCCGCACCCCAGCAGGCCCAGCCCCAGCAGGATGTACAGCGTTGCAGTGCCTCTGCTTCTCATAAACGAGCTGCCGAACATCGACCCACCAGACTATCACCGGGATCCCAGGACTCTGAGCCGGCTTTGCAAATCTGCTTCCAGGGCAGATAGCTCGCGGGCCATGGTTACGTAGCGGTTGGCAGTCAAGTTTTTGGCGATAAATTGCTCCAGCAGTTGCTGATCCCGGGCAACCATCTGGTTAAAGTACTGCTCTACGGAAACCCGCGGGTCTTCGATCAAGGCTCTGCACATCTGCAAAGCCGTGATCAACTGGGCTCGCACCTGCAAAAAGAGGGACTGGACGTACTTCTGCTCTGCCTCGTTCAGTTGGCGAAAATCGCGCCAATACTGCCCTCTTTCCAGCGATTGTTGCAGCTCCTGCACCCAGCGGTTGTACTCCTTCACCTTGCGGGCCAGGTCGCTGGCGAACTCCATGATCTTGGGCGGGCTGTTGAGGAGATGGGCCTCCTGCCAACGCTGACGAATGCGACGCAGGTTTTGCCGCAACTCCAGGATGGCCCAGAGCAGCCCCAGCAAAACCACCCCCAGCAACAGGACGGCCACCGCGTACAGCAGCCAATAGCCGGGATCCCGCATCGCCGAGAAGATCACCAGAGCAACCACCAACAGGCAAAGGGCCAGCATAATCCAGAAGCGCAGTTGTTGTTGTTGCAGACGCAGGTACCCCTCCCTCAGGCCAAATGCTTCACAGCAAGCCTCCAGATCCGCATCCATGATCTGGCGAAACTCCTCTGCAGAGATCGGTTCGGCAGTGATCATCGAAGACCCTCGCAACGCAATCTGGCTGAAGTCCAGGCCGTTAGGATTTGCTCTGCCAATCCCGCGCGGTTTCCGTGCTCTCCTCCAGAGGCTCCAGCATCTCGTTGGCCGGAACCACCATCAATCCGTAGCCCCCTTCGCGACAAAAATCGACGATCTCCTGCGTGTCAAAACGTTCTGCTACAGGCTTAGGCAGTCCCTGTTGAGCCAGCCTCTGGGCATATTTTCTGGCCGCAAACGAGCTCTCAAAAGCAATAACAATATCTTGACCACCAACCTGGCGCGTGCAGATCCCCTCCTGCCCATTGGCTTGGTAGAGCAGCACGATCACCTGGGAAGGCAAGTCTTCCGGGCTAACCCAAGATAACCCTCTCTCTACCTGGGATCCCCCGCCCAGCAGCACATCCCGCGCCTCATTCAGCCGCGCCAGTTGCGCCTCTAGCAAGGGCCTTTGTCGCTCATCCTCCAGTTCTGCGAGAGCAGTGCCGAGAGTTTGGTATTCCTGAAACAATCGCCCCCGGATCTGCCGCTCGCTTGCATCCGGCGGAAGGCTGAGAATTTTAAGGGCTTCGGCGGTGCTCATCATCAAAACCTCCTGGGTCTGAACCCTTGTCCTTTAGGACGGCTTTGTCCACTTCAGGCATAACACCTCCACGAACAAAAGCCGAGAAACCGCACATCTTCTTTTTTCGCTGTTTGCGTTAATCTTTTTTCCGCTTGCTCAACAATGCAGGCTGAGTTTTCCACCAGAACTTCCGCCCACAAAGCTCAGTCCCAATTTGGGGTGCTCGACCAGGCTCCCTCTCTTGAGTCCCAAACTCAGGGTACCACCACGGGGAAGCTGTTTCCCTCCTTTTAAGGAGAAGGCACGATTCCAAATCATCGCCTAGGCTAACTGCTCTGAGAGTCGCCGGGGAGAAATTCTTCCGTGATCGTTGCTGCCATCTTGAGGTTGCTTGGCAGGGGAATTGAGTTTGGGTTGCTCGAGTAAAGCGGGAAGCGAGAAACCCAACTCAAAAGCTTCTCGTGCCAGCAAAGATGGATCCGACTGGGCGCGTTTCACCCGCTCTTTGAGGCGATTCCGCAGGTGTGCCCGGTGGATGCGTTTCAACTCCTCTCTCGGGTCGCGTGTCATGCCGTCCCCACTTTTGTTGTATCGATCCTAACAAAGAGCCCAATGGCCGGTGTCAGGGAATTTTGACGGACTTTGGGAGATGGCGCAGCGAGTGAAGCCAACGGGATCCCTGGGGCTGCCAGGAGAGAAATAGAGATGCGCTTCTGTTGGCCCACCTTCAGTATGGCGGGATCCAACAGTTTTTCCGGGGGTATTTTGGGTTGCCGCGCCCAACACCTAGGGATCTTCTCAGGGATCTTCGGCACAGGGAACCGCGGCTTTGGGGGGGCCAGCCTGTCCCAAGCTATCCAAAAAATGCTGCAAGAGCTGAAAACCGGGTGGGTTAAGGCTGTAGTAAATCCAGCGCCCCTGCTGGCGAGCGTTAACCAGCTTGGCATCTCGCAGAGTTTTCAAGTGAAATGAAAGCTTAGACTGGCTAACCTGTAGCTTTTCGCAGAGCTCGCAAACACACAACTCGCGCCCCTGCAGCAGTTGCAGCACGCGTAGACGGAGCGGGTCAGAGAGAGCGTGGAACCGCTCCCACACCTGCTTATCCAGCAGATCCCCTTTTACCTCGACCAGCAACGAGACCATCTGTAATCAACTCTTAACTAAAGTAGCAGGAGTTGTGCGCCCCAACTCTTGATTGATTGGACTGATGGATGGGATGGTGGGGGAAAAGTAAGACAACGCATCGGCTCGGCAGCGTTTCCCTCCATGGAATCGACAGAGTTAATCCCGACACAGGGATCCAATACGAGCTTGGCAGGTGGCGATTTCTTCGGGGGTGAGGTTGTCCCAATTGACGTCGCGGCGCAGCACCAAGCCATTGTGCCCGGTGATGAAGCGGGGCAGCTCGGCTTGGTCGATCACGCTCAGATCCCGCATGTGGTAGGTGGTGTAGTAGGTAACCTCCGAAGTGTTGAAATCCACGTCGATAAGGGTGAGGGTCTTGCGGGGGGGCAGGGGGCTATTCAGGAGGGGGCGGGGGCCGGAGCCAAGAATGCCGCAATGGAGCAGTTGCAGTTGCCCCTTGTGGCCAGGGTAGTAGCCGTGGTCGTGGCCGCTGATGTAGGTGTGGACGCGGTACTTCTCCAGCAGGGCCCGCTTGGCATCGGCCTCCAGCAACACCTCTCCTGGATCGTCGCGCCCGACGGTAATCGCATAGAGGGGTAGGTGGCCGATAACGATGCGCAACTTGGCCTTCTGAGCCCGTTCGCTGGCCAGTGCTGCTTCCGCCCAGGCCATCTGTTCCGGCGGGATGTAGTTGCAGGTGGCGTCCCAGACTAAGTAAAATACCCCGTCTTTTTCAAAGGTGTAGTAGAAGGGAAAGTCGCCTCGATCCACAAAGTTCAAGCCCGGATCGTGGGCCGGGTCGTTCCAAAACTCACGGGCCAAATCCCGTTCTTTTTGGAAGAGAAAACCGCCCCGCGTGGTGCGGGCACAGGAAGCATCGTGATTGCCCAGCGTGAAGCCGTAGGGGAGTTTGGCGGCTCGCAGCGGGCCGGCCACATGCCGGTCGAAGGCTGCCCACATGGCGCGAATGCGCTCTTCCGAGAGGCGGGGATCCTGCCCGGCCACCATGTCCCCTCCTCCCAAGACGATATCCGGCTGGAAGTAGGGGATGAGGCGGATAGCCCGATCCACCTCTGGGTCGTAGTCCACCGAGCCGTAGATGCCGTTCATATCGCTGATGACCAACAGGCGAAGATCGCGGCGGGCTGGGATGTAGAGGCCCCGGGGAGCTTCTGGATGGGGGACAACCGTGGGCGTAGGCCGAGGGGTAGGGGGGGATCCCACCACTGCGGACAGAGGTACCGAAGTAGGACGCTGCCGACTAGCCCAATAGGCCCCCCCCAATCCACTGCTGCCGGCTAGTCCCAACAAGCCCAAGATCATTTGGCGCCGCCGCATCCTGCTTCTCCTCAACACCCCAGCGGTATTGTAGAAGGGATATCGTCAATAATTGACCCCACTTCTTCTGCACACTGCTTAGAGAGGTCTACGCCAGTGGAGATTTTGCAACAAATCTTCAGAAACTTCGACTTGCAAATGTTAGACTAGTATAAATGAGCAACTGGCTATCTCAGACTCGGTATGACTTGAGGTTTGCCCATGCCTCGCCCTGTAGACTCTTTGGAAGCTGCTTTGGAGCGATGCCGAGAGTGCAATCTGCGCCTCAGCCGGCAGCGTCGTTATATTTTGGAACTGCTGTGGCAATGCGGCGAGCACCTTTCCGCTCGAGAGATCTATGATCGCCTCAATCGGCAGGGCAAGCCCATTGGCCACACATCCGTCTATCAAAATCTGGAGGCCCTGGCCAGCCACAACATTATCGAGTGCCTGGATCGCGCCGATGGGCGTCGCTACGGCAATCGTACCCATCCTCACAGCCATGTCAACTGCCTGGACAGCAACCGCATTTTGGACGTAGATGTGGAGCTGCCGCCGGAGCTGCTGGCCCAGGTAGAGCGGCAAACCGGCACCCGCATCCAGAGCTACCGCATCGAGTTTTTTGGGGTGGAGAACCAGAGCTAAGCCTTGGCGGTTTGGGTAGAGCAGAAGGGATCCCGGCTTGTTCTGGAGAAGGCTGAATCGCTGTCAGTAGGCTCGGTTCTGCCCTTTGCCGATCTGCGACTGGATTTGTTCCAGCGAGCTGGCCGGAGCCAGGCATTTGCTGCCCCAGCACACCAAGCCTAGCGCCCCTTCTGGCAGCGGCTCCGCTTCCGTGGGCAGGGCGAAGACGGTGGTGGGCCAAGAGCGCTGCTGAAAAGCAGGGATGTGCTCGGCCTCTAGGGTGACTTTCACCCAATTGCTGTACCAATCCAGCCCAGCAAACAAACTGGGGCAGGTGCGCGGCTGGGTGCTCATGATGTGAGCAAAGGTTTTCAGGGCCTGTTCTGCCCGTTCCAGGTAGTCCAGATCTCCGGTGATGGCGGCTAGGCGCACCAGGTTGGCAATGGCCACCCCATTGGCCGCGGGCGTGGCGTTGTCCTGAAACTCCTTCTCCCGCACCAACAGTTCAGGGGTGCTCTGGGCATCGCTGACAAAGTATCCCCCCCTGGCCGGATCCCACAGTTGCGCGTCCATCTCCTGCTGGAGCTGGAGGGCAGCCTGCAACCAATCTTGGGGGGTGGGATCCCCCACCAGCGGCAGGCTGACTTGGTGCAAGTCCAATAGGGCTTTGATCAGCAGGGCATAATCTTCCGATTTAGCGGGTACTTGGGCTGTGCCGTCGTAGTTCAGGCGCAGCAGGGATCCCGTCTGGGGGTGGCGCTGCTGGCTGAGGATAAATTGGGCGGCTCGCAGGGCCAACTGCAGACAGTCCTCGTCACCGAACACCTGGTAGGCCCGCGCCAGTCCAGAGATCATCAGGCCGTTCCAAGAGACGATCATCTTGGTGTCCGTGACAGGTGGGATCCGCCCCGGCCAAGAGCGTTGGCGGGCCGAGCGGGCATCTACCGCGGGTGGGAAGGGGGTTCTCCGCTCTGTGGAGCCGTAGCGGGCCCGAAACAGATGGGTGGTCAAGGCGGTCTCTACTTCCGGCGGCAGCTCTCCTCCCTGTTTGCGCTGCAAGACGATGCAGCCGGGCCGATCGGGGAAATTGGGCGACAGGTCAAACGCCTGCTGTAGGGCGCGGAAGGTTGCTTCATCCAGCAGATCCTGCAGCTCCTGCCAGCGCCAAACGTAGAACTCGCCCTCCTCCGGCTCCGTGTCCTCCGCCCGGGCAAAGCTGTCGGCATCCTGGGCGGCATAGAAATACCCGGCAGGGGCAGTCATCTCCCGCGCCACCCATTCCACCGTCAGGCGCACCGCCCGCTCGATAGCTGGATCCTGGATCCCGTGGGCCCACAGCTCAGACAGAAACTCCAAGATCTGCCCGTTGTCGTAGAGCATTTTTTCAAAGTGGGGCACCGTCCAGGTGGGATCCACGGTGTAGCGGTGAAACCCGCCGGCCACATGGTCGAAGATCCCTCCCAACACCAAGGCCATGCCCCGCTCCTTAGCCCGTTCCAGCGCCGTCGGCGAGCCGGGGATCCCTTCCGGTGGGTCGAAGCGGGCCGAGCGCAACACCAACTGGGCGTAGGGCATCATGGGGAACTGCTGCACCGCCCCGGCGTTGGCCAGCAAAGGCTGGATTTTGGGGATCCCGGAGCGCAACAGATCAGGGGGAATATGGTCTTCCGGCACCAGGTCGCTGAGGGTGGTCAGGGCCATCAAAATCTGGCCTTTCATCTCCTCGATTTTGTCTTTTTCCTGGCGGTAAAACTGGAGGATGCGCTGCAGCAAGGTCAAAAAACCCGGACGGCCAAAGCGGGGTTCCACCGGGAAATAGGTGCCCGCGTAAAACGGCACCAGATCATCGGGGGTGAGGAAGACATTGAGGGGCCACCCCCCCTGCCCGCTCATGAGCTGCAGCGCCTGCATGTAGATGCTGTCCAGATCGGGCCGCTCCTCGCGATCCACTTTGATGGGCAAAAAATGGGCATTAAGAAAGGCGGCGATCTCCGGGTTGGAGAAAGCCTCCCCCTCCATGACTGTGCACCAGTGGCAACTGGAATAGCCGATGGACAGAAAAATCGGCTTGTCCTCGGCCCGGGCTTTCTCCAGAGCCTCCGGGATCCAAGGCCACCAATCCACCGGGTTCTCGGCGTGCTTGCGCAGGTAAAGGCTGGAACACGTGGCGAGGCGATTGGCCATAGGTACACCTTCTCACCCTTTTTGCTTCAGGCTAGCGCGTTCTCTTCCCGAGGCCGAGCCAACCCACTGTTGTTCAAGATACACTCACCCACGCCTCTTCTTGCCCTGAGGCTCCCTGTTGGTCAGACCTGCTCCTGTTCGGCAGCCGGGATCAAAAACCCCAGCGGACGCCCGTGTAACACCAGAGTGGTGCTGGGATTTTCCACAAAACCAATTCGCTCGTAAAAGCCGCGCTGATGGGTGGTAAACAGGTAGATGCGCTCCACCGACTGCAGGTGGGGATGGCTGATCAGGGTTTCCACCAGCTTGCGCCCGATGCCCTGGCGGCGGTAGTCGTGATCAACCACAATGTCCCAGAGGACAGCCCGGTAAACCCCATCAGAGGTGGCGCGGCCAAAGCCGATCAGGCGCTCCCCGTCCCAGGCGCTGACCACCGGGTGGCTGTGGGCGATGGCCCGCTCCATCTCTTCCCGCCGGCGATTCTGGGCCCAAAAGGCGTTGCGGTTCAACAACAGCAGGAGCTGCTCCAGATCCAGATCGCCCCGCTCCAGGGAGAAGCGAATGTTGCGGTTGTCCACCGGTTGATGAGAAAGGGCGATGACAGGCTCAGGAGGGGGATCGGACATAGATTCAGACCTTGGCAGCAGCGAGAGTTAACAAGGAATCAAGGGGTCGTCGCAAAACGGAGAACAAACCTGGCCAGGGCTAGCTGGCCGGAGTATTGCTGGCGCTCGCTCCCGCCTGCTCTAGGGCATAGGCTTTGAAGCGCTCCAAGTCCGCCTGGATGGTGCTCTCCACAACTTTGCCCACAAACAGGCCATCCAAGATCTTGCCCAGGATCCCCGGGATCTTGTAGGCCACCGACAGCTTAACAATGGTACTGCCCTTGCGGTCGTAAAAGCGCAGTGCCCCGCGATTGGGCAAGCCTTCCACCGATTGCCAGCCGATGTGCTGGTGTTTCACCACCGTGTGGGTGCGGGAGATCCAACTGAAGGTGAGGCCGCGCGTATCCAGCGTCCACCGCGATAGCTCGTGATCCAGCAGTTCCACTGAGCGGATCCACTTCATCCAGCGCGGCATGAGGGCAAGGTTGGCCCACAGCTCCCACACCTGCTCGATGGGAACAGGCACCTCCACCTGACAGGTGTGCTCTAACCAATCTGACTCGGACATGGGGCCTCCCACACGACATCCGGCAGAACTATCCCAGGGCTTGACCACAGCGCCTCGGGACAGGCTCCCCGCTTTACAAAATTTTATATCGACCTAAGATAGCATTATCGGCCTCATGAAAGTTCGGGGCTCTGCACTTTCTGGCAGCCCGGTTGTTGGGTCCGAGCAAGTTGTAGCTGCCCCCATAGGGGCAAGGCAGAAGGCAGGTATGATGATTGCCATCTGCAAGCTTCACTTACGTCGGCTCGGTGCGTCCACTCATTTGACTTGATGGAACGACCTCACCATGGTTTCTCAATGGAAACAGCATCTTAAGAACTATTTCGTGGCGGGTTTGCTGGTGGTGATCCCTCTGGCAACCACGATTTGGCTAACGGTGGAGGTGGCCACCTGGAGCATCGGCTTTTTGACCAGCATTCCCAAGCAGTTTAATCCCATCCAGGGGCTGCACCCCATTTTGATCAACCTCATCGATCTGGCGGTGGGCTTGTTGACGCCGGTTGTGTTCATCCTGCTGATCGGCTTCATGGCCCGCAACATTGTCGGCCAGTGGCTGCTCAACCTGAGCGAGCAGTTGCTCCACGCCATCCCGGTGGCGGGGTTGGTCTACAAGACCCTGAAGCAATTGGTCAGCGTTTTGTTTGCCCCCAACAATCAGCGCTTTCGGCGGGTGGTGCTGGTGGAATATCCCCGGCCTGGGGCTTGGGCGCTGGCCTTTGTAACCGGCACCATTCAAACCCCAATCCGGCCGGATGGGCCGCAGCGCTCCCTCAGCCTGTTCGTGCCCACCACCCCTAACCCAACGACGGGCTGGTACGCCATCGTGCCGGAAGACCAGGTGGTGGAGGTGTTCATGCCGGTAGAGGACGCTTTCAAGATGCTCATCTCCGGTGGGATCGTGACCCCGGAAACTTTTGAGGCCGGGCTGCAACGGCGCGAAGGGGCCCTGGCCATGCCCAGCCTGCGGGAGTTGGTGGAACAAGAGCGGGCGGCGGCATCCGCTAGAGCCGACTCAATGGAACCCGAAGTGGGCTTTGAGAGCCAAAGGATCCCCTAATCAGGCTTGTCCTTCTCCCAATAGGTCGGGCTGCCAGAGCTGGTATTCTTTGGCCTGCTCCAGGCGTACATAAAAAGGCTGCATCTGCCGATCCAACCTCTCCACTTGGTCGGGGGAGAAGGCTTTCCAGGCAGTACGGCTGGCCCAGCGGAGGATGAGGTGAACAAGTTCGGGATCCTCTTGGTCCAGCCAGACTTCTTTGCCCAAAAAGCCCGGCTGTTGTCGCAGGGCAGGCCCCCAGATCCGCTCGTCTTCCTGAATGAAGGCCATCTGGCCGCCGGGAGGAACCCGGAAGCAGAGGTGTTCGATGGCGATGGGCTGGTCTGACATCGGCAAAAGTTGGCTCTTGGCTGGCTAGGACGCGGACGAAGGGTTGATCAGCCGCTGCAGGGTGGGGATGAAGTCGGGGTAGGAGATGCGGGCACAGTCGGCCCCTCGAAGGGTGGTGGATCCCTGGGCGGCCAGGGCGGCCACCATCAGGCTCATGGCGATGCGGTGATCGGCGTGGCTGTCCACCTCGGCCCCTTGCAACGGGATCCCGCCTTTGATTTCCAGGCCGTCGGGATACTCGGTGACCTGGGCCCCCATCCGGCTGAGTTCCTGGGCGATGGCCGCCAAGCGGTCGCTCTCTTTAACCCGCAATTCCGCCGCATCGCGAATGACCGTAGTCCCCTCGGCAAAAGCTGCCGCCACCGCCAAAACCGGGATCTCGTCGATTAGCGTGGGAATGAGATCGCCACCAATGCTGCAGCCCCGCAAGCGAGCCGAGCGCACCCGCAGATCCCCCAGGGGTTCACCCGCCATCTCTCGCCGGTTCTCCACTTGAATATCGGCCCCCATCTCCTGCAACACCTGCAGCACGCCGGTGCGGCTGGGGTTGAGGCCCACATCCTGCAGCAGCAACTCGCTCTCCGGCACAATCGAGGCGGCCACCAGCCAAAAGGCTGCTGAGCTGATGTCCCCCGGTACCTGCACCGTCTGGCCCACCAGGCGGGATCCTCCCACCACAGCCACGGTTTTCGCCTCGACATCGACGTGGATCTGGGCGCCAAAGGCCCGCAGCATCCGCTCCGAGTGGTCGCGGGAGAGGGCCGGCTCTGTAACTTGCGTGGTGCCTTCTGCCAAAAGGCCCGCCAGCAACAGACAGGACTTCACCTGGGCCGAGGCCACCGGCGAGTGGTAGTGAATTCCCTGCAGGGATCCCCCCTGCACCGCTAAAGGAGCCAAGGTGCCCCCCGCCCGCCCCCAGATGTTGGCTCCCATCTGCCGCAGCGGCTCCACCACCCGCCCCATGGGCCGTGAGCGCAGGGAGCGATCCCCAGTGACAGCAAAAAAGCGCCCCCGCTGGCCGGCCAGAATCCCTAGCATCAGGCGCAGGGTGGTGCCGGAATTGCCGGCGTCTAAGACATCTGTCGGCTCCTGCAGGCGATCCAAGCCCACCCCTTGAATGCGGACGCACTCGCTGTTGAGCTCGGGGATCCCAGCCCCTAGCGCCCGAAAACAGGCCGCCGTACTGCGAGGATCCTCCCCCAGCAGCAGCCCGTGAATGACGGTTTCCCCTTCCGCCAGGGATCCCAGCATCAGGGCGCGGTGGGAGATGGACTTATCGCCTGGAACCTTGATTTGGCCGCGCAGGCTACGGACTGGCGAAAGTGTCAGGAGGTCGGGAGAAGAGGCGGTGGTCAGCACAGGAGCCGTGACAGCAGATAAAGACAGGGGCAGTCTTGATCATACTCAGGCGTGGATCTGCACCGCTTTCGCCGGCGGTTGAACTCGGGGAAGACAGGCCGTCTTTTGACAGCAGCCCTTCTCGTCCTTGAGGATGAGCTTAACAACATGGATTCCTCGGTCGGGGCTTGGCCTCGGCCTTTTTTTTGCCAGCCCTGATTTTGCAGATGTTATCTACGATATCTAGTGCCTAAAGCTTCCCAGCCACTCATTCTCCCACAATATGCAGGCAATCTCGGCTGGCGGAACATCCATTGGCTTCTGTCGCCCTTGCCTGTAGATTGTGACTGAGCGGCGGCCTGTGATCTTTTCGGGAAGGCTGTGATAGAGTCAATAGGAGTTGTGAACGAGCTTTCCCAGAAAGCGGTCTAACGGTCTCAGGGCTGGGTGGCCAGAAGGGAGAAAGCGATCCTGTAGTTTCGGTAACTCAACAACTTTGCAGAGCAAGGCAAATTACCTTTCCTTTTTGGTTGGTTAAAGTTTTTGTCAAGTAGGATCCTCAGTTGCCGGTCAGCCACAGCCGTGCCTAAAATTGCCGAGGACTGGTGTTTTTCTAGAGGGTCTGTAGATACTATTGATTTTGCCTTCCTTTGGCCTGTTCTTCGCCCATTGACCTTTCGAGACCGACTGCCCTATGACAGATACTCATCCTTGTGCCCCCTGTATTGTGGATACGGGAACTTTGGTAAATAAGCGGGATATTTACCGGCTGCTATCCGATTTGGGACGTGTCCGTTACTTCGACATCGTGGATGGCACGGTACGCAAGCAGGGGGAAGGCTGCGTGATGGATGTTTTTCAGGATCCCACCGCCGCCACGCTGGTGGTAAATGGCAGCCTTTACCTGAATGTGAATAGCTTTGACTACGCCTGTCTGCGGGATCCTGCTGCGGCGGAGGAGCTTGCTGACCTGGGTAAGGAGCGAGCGGGCGTGGTTATTGACTTGGTTCAGGACAGCCGCATCTTGCGCTTGGTCCCCCTGGTGGAGCCGCGGTCGGATCCCGCGGAACTTTTGGGGGATAACCGGGCGTTGCAGGCGGCAGTGGACGTTTTGGCCGCAGGCTGGGGCATAGAGGAAAGTTCTTCTGACTCCCTAGAATAAAGGATTCTAACCCGAAGAATTAGGCCGCCCATCTCGTCCTGAAGTTGGCCGGCACAGTGTGATGCAGATCATTCTTGGGAGGCGGGTCGCAGCCGGTATGATCCACTTGACTCGGAGAGCTTTTCGAGTTTGGGGGTGGTGTGCAGGTTTTTTCAAGGCGACGGCAGCTTCTGGGCAGAGTAGGGGGTCTGTTCGGATTCCTGGTGGCTGTGCTTCTGGTACTGGCGCTCAAGGCTTGCGGGGGAAGTGGTGGTTCCTCTTCGGTAAGTGTCACTCCCGCTCCCACAACCGTCATTCCCACCTCTACTCCAACTGTCGTTCTCACCCCTACCCCGACTGTTTTCCCTTCGCCGACGGCTACCTCTGTTCCCCAGTTCGCGATTGACGTTCGTTTTCCCGACAACAGCCTCACTCCCAGCCAGCAAGCCATTGTCCGCAGCGCGGCCTTGAGGTGGCAGGAGATCATCGTCGGGGATCAGCCGGATCTGCGGCCCACCAACATCCGGGCCGACGAGTGCGCTGCAGGGTTTCCCAGCACGTCGCTCAATTTCCCCATTGACGATCTGCTAGTGGAGGTGCGGGCGAGAGACCTGGGCAACGAGCGGATTTTGGGGGGAGCGGCTCCCTGTTTTGTGCGGGCCTCCAATGGCCTGCCTTTCTACTCTGTGGTTGTGTTCAACAGCCAAAACCTCTCGGCTTTGGAAGAGCGGGGTGACCTGCCCATTACTGCTTTGCACGAGTTGGGCCATGCGCTTGGCTTTTTGCCCAGCGTCTGGGATCCCAAGGGGCTGACGGTGGGCTTGGTGGGGCGGGATCAGCCGACGCCGCCGGGCTATGACCCCCACTTTATTGGCCCGCGGGCGGTTGCCGCTTTTACCACGTTGGGGGGGAATGCCCCTTCTGTTCCCTTAGAGAACCAGTTTGGGGAGGGATCCCGCGATTCCCACTGGCGGGAGAGCGTCTTGGGTCGGGAGCTGATGACCACCCGCCTCGACCGGGGGGTGCCCAATCCCTTAAGCATCCTTACGGTGGGAGCGATGGCAGATATGGGCTACGCAGTGAACCCGGCGGCAGCCGATGGCTTTGAGCTGGGGCGCAGCCGGCCCGTCTCGGAACCCCTGGAGCTGCAGGAGCTGGAGCTGGCCCTACCGCTGCGGCGCTTCGATGCCACAGGCAGACCGGTGGGGGATCCCTGAGGTTGAAAAAAGCATATCTACCTATAGCCAAGCTGCCCGTTCTTAACAATAATGAGTGGCCAGTTGCAGAACGTTACGACATCGGCAAAATGGGCATTCTCAAAAAGCTGTTCGGCGGTCTTTTTTCCTTCTTTGGCATTCTCTTCGGCGGTCTAGTGGATTTTGTAACCGGGCCTTTTCGCTCGGCGCCTGGACAATCCGCTCCAAGCCAGTCGGCAACTTCCTCTAACTCTGCGGCAACGGCTGCGCCTGCCAAGCCCAAAGTGGTGGTCGAAAGGCCCTTTGTGCCCAACGAGATCCCGGCTCCGCGTCCTAACCGTCGCCCTGGCCCAGCTCTAGATCTGTTCCGCGCCATGGCCCAAGAGATCCCGTCGGCGCGGGCCTAGCTTGCCCTGCTTTTGGGGAGCAGCTCGTAAGATGGAGATGGCCCTGTATTCTGGAGACTGCTCCCTATGTCGGATCTTTCTTTCTCAGAACAAGAACGGCTAAAACAGCTTGAGCGCGAACTGGAGCAGGCGGCTGCGGCCTCTGGGGCGCTGAGCTCGTCTCAGGGGAAAAATGCCGTTCGCACCTGGGCTGAGTGGGGGCGTCCACTGCTGACGGTTTTGGCCATTTTGGGCTGTATCTTGCTGGTGGGGCTGGTCTTCCGGGTTTTCACCACTGTTCTCAAGTGGGCGGTGGTGGTGGGTCTGGGCTACCTGCTCTACGTCTGGGTGGTGGCGCCGCGGCTGGGCCTTCCCACCGGAGCGAGGCCAAAGGCAGAAGACAGGGATCTGGACAGCTTTTGATGCGCAGGGATCCCTGGCGGGCCCGCGCCTACCTGGCGGCGGCTATCTTGGGCTGGGCCACAGCGGCCAGCGCCTTTAAGTTCGGGTTGCAGCACCTCTCACCGACGGTCTTGCTGATTTTTTCGGCGTGTAGCTCCTGCCTAATCTTGGGGATGGTTCTGGTGGTAACAGGGCGGGCGCCTCTTGTCCGCCAGCAGAAGGGATCCCAAATTGGCCTGTCGGCGCTGCAGGGGCTGCTCAACCCGTTTGGCTACTACGGGGTGCTCTTCCAAGCCTATGATCGCCTCTCGGCCCAGGCGGCACTGGCTTTAAATTACACCTGGCCGCTGCTACTGGCTCTCTTGGCGGTGCCGCTGTTGGGGGAGCGCCTGCGCGGGCGGCTGCTGCTGGCTTTGGGAACGAGCCTGGTGGGGGTGGTGCTGGTGGCCACGGGGGGCTCCTGGGGCACCCTGCAGGTGGAGGATCCCTGGGGAGTGGGACTGGCGGTGGGCAGCGCCGCTATTTGGGCCCTCTACTGGCTGCTCAATGTGCGGGATGGACGGGATGCCGTGCTGAAGTTGTTCCTGGGGTTTGTCTTCGGCAGCGGCTATTGCCTGGCGCTATTGCCGTTGCAGGAGCTGAGGTGGACTCTAGCAGGGCTGGGCTGGGCGGCCTACATCGGCTTGGCGGAGATGGGCCTGACTTTTGTGTTCTGGCTGCGGGCGCTGGAGCTGGCGGACGAGCGCGGATCCCTGGCCAATTGGGTCTATGTCACGCCATTCCTGTCGCTGGGGTTGATCGCGGTGCTGTTGCAGGAGCCGATCGCGCCAGGATCGCTGCTGGGCCTGGGCCTCATCTTGGCCAGCAACCTCTGGGGATCCCGGCGGGAAAAGTCTCAGCCTGTGCTTTCCTAAGGCTATGGCGGTGAATCCAGTTCCTCTCTATGTGGCGGCAACGGCCCATGGGTTTGGGCACGTCACCCGGCTGACGGCGGTGGTGAACACTTTGCGGCGGCGGGAGCCGCAGATCCTGCCCATTTGGGTGACGCCGGCTCCCGCTTGGCTGCTGGAGCGCTACGGGGAAGGGGAGTTTCTGCATCGGCCCCGCGCTTTGGACGTGGGGGTGGTGCAGCCGGATGGGCTGCAGGCGGATCTGCCGGCGACGTTAGCGGCCCTGCGGGCGTTCCAAGCGGGGTCTGCCGACCTCATCCGAGAAGAGGCGGAGTTCATCCGCAGCCAGGGGGTGCCGTTGCTGCTAGGGGATGTGCCCCCCATTGCCGCCGCCATTGCCGAGGCCGCCGGGATCCCCTGCTGGATGGCCAGCAACTTCGGCTGGGACTTTATCTATCAAGAGTACGGCCCCCAGTTTCAGCCCTTTGTAAGCTGGATCCGCGAGCTGTACGGGCGCTGCCAGCGGCTGTTTCGCCTGCCCTTTGCTGAGCCTATGGGCGCCTTTCCCCACCAGGAACCCGTGGGGTTGACGGGGTCGGATCCCCGCTACTTGGCTGAGGAGGTGGCCCAGCGCCTAGGGCTGGAGCGGGAGCGGCCCACGGTTTTGTTGACCTTTGGCGGGCTAGGGCTGCAGGGCTTGCCCTATGAGCGGCTTTTGGATTTTCCCGACTGGCAGTTTCTCACCTTCGACCCCAAGGCTCCCCCTTTGCCCAACCTGCAGGTTTTGGACGGGCAGAGGTGGCGCCCGGTGGATGTCATGCCCCTCTGCCGCTGGGTGGTGTCCAAGCCGGGCTATGGCACCCTAGCGGAGGCGCTGCGCTGTGGGATCCCCATGGCCTGTGTCAACCGTTCCAGCTTTGCCGAGTCGCCCCTCTTGGTGGAGGGATTGCGGCGCTACGGCTGGCATCGTATCCTCTCGCCGGAAGAGTTCTTTGCGGGATCCTGGGACTTCTTGCGGGATCCCCCTCACCCACCCCAGGCGTCGGAGGAGCTGGATCGCAAGGGCAATGAGGCCATTGCCGACGCTATTGCGGCGTTCCTGAGGCAGTAGCATAGGGAGCAGCTTCCTGGAGTGGATCCCATGGCCGGCAGCACAACCGAGTCTTTGCGGCAACTCTACGAGGAACTGCCCTATCCCAACGTACCTGTTGAGGCGTCGGGCCGCAGCGCCATCGGTAGTCTGTACCGCCTGAGCTGGACGACGGCCCAATACGCCCGTACCCGCGCCATCCTGCCCAGCGAGGGGATCGCCATCCTCAACGTCGGCTGTGGCTCCGGCTGGGAGACCTTGATCTTGGCGGAGGCCAACCCAGGGGCGCGGCTGGTGGCCTGCGACCTCTCGCCGGCGTCGGTGCAGGCAACGGAGCGGCGCCTGCGCTACCACGGCTTTGGGGAGGTGGAGCTGCATGCCCTCAACCTGTTGGAGATTGAACAACTGGGGCAGCGGTTTGACTTCATCAGCCTCAACGACGTGCTCTATCTGCTTGAGGATCCCGTGGCGGGCTTGAAGGCGCTTAAGCGGGTGCTCAAGCCGGACGGGATCTTGCGGGCCAACCTGCACCACGCCTACCAGCGGCAGGTGATCTTCCGCCTGCAGGAGGCGTTCCGGCTGCTGGGCCTGTTTGAGCTGCCCACCCCCGAAGCCTGCCGGCGGGTGCGGGAGTTCATGGCCAGCCTGGCCTCTGACGAGCTGCGGGCTGCGCTACACTGGGATCCCCAGATCTACAGCGACGACACCAACATCCGCGCCAACTACCTCTTACCCGGCGACAAAGGGTTTTTGCTCCCGGATCTCCTGCGCATGCTTCAAGAGGCGGAGCTGGGCTTGGTTTGCCTAGTGGACTACGCCGACTGGGATCCGACGCTGCTCTTCAAAGACAGGGCCATGCCGGCTTGGCTGCAGGCGGAGCTGGACAAGCTTTCCCCTGCCGAGCAAAACCACTTCTACGAGCTAATCTACCCCAACCACCGCCTAATCGACTTTTGGGCGGAGCACCCCGGCTCTTCCCTGGTCTTGCCCTGGAGCGACGCCGACTGGCTGGAGGGCAGGGTGCAGCTCAACCCCATCCTGATGGACAACGCCGAGTTTCGCCACAACTTTGCCCAGGCCCACGACAAGAAGCTGGAGTTTGCCATGAACTGGCCGGGGGCCAGCCGTGGGCGCCTGACCATACCAGCCCCCCAGATGGCCTGGCTGGGATCCCTGTTGCAGGGGCCAGTGGCGGTGGCCGGCCTGATCGAGCAGGCGGCCCAAGCCCATCGGATCGACCAGGAAGCGGCCCAGGAGCAGGTGCTCACCTACCTGGCAGGGCTGGAGTCGTTTCTGTTTGTGATGTTGGATCCCAGCCCAGCTTCTCTTGCCGAAGAAGGGATTTGAAATGGCGGCAATCTTGGGCCTGCAGGGGAGAGGATCCCTAGCGGTCCACCAGGCGCAGCTCAAAGGTAAGAATGTTGGCGGCCAAAATCTCCAAAGCTCCCCCCTCGATGAGGTCGCGGGTGAGGGCAGCCCCAGAGCCACTTTGTTGGATCAATTCTCGGCTGCGGCGCACTGTCTCTTGCCGCTGGGGATCGTCCACAACCACCTGCCGCTGGTTGGAGAGGCTGAGGCGGTAGTAGTGGGGCAGCTCGCCACGGGTGGCGTCAATGGCCAGGTTGGTTTCTTCAGGAGCAACGCGGAAGGGGGCACGGGCGGTGAGCAGCGCCACCTGGATATCCTGATCCCGCCCGTCCAGGCCCTGGAGCTCGGAGATGTCGATCTGGAAGCGGAGGGTGTCGCGGTCGCGGCTGAGGCGCTCTGCCCGCACCTGGTTAAAGCCGACGGCAAACTCCCGCTCCGGCTCGCCAAACCGCTGGATGGTGGACTGCAAGACCGATTCTTCGTTGAGGGGGGTAACCCGGATGAGGTAGTCCCAGTTCTGGACAAAGGCATACTCATTGGGCCCGACGCGGACATTGGGATCCACCAGGTTGGCAGTGGGGCCAGGGCTGCCGGCCCGGCTGAGGGCCACCAGGTACCAATAGTTGGGGCTGATGGGCAAGCCCATGGTCATGCGCACTTCCAATACTGGCCGCGCCCAAGCAGCAACCGCCGTGAAGGCTGTGATGGCTGCTGCTCCGAGGCAGCTCCACAGCCAGTGCTGAGGACGACAGTCGAGCTGCAGCGGGCGAAACCAGGTTACGGCTACAGTCCTCATATCAACTTCCTCAACTGCAGCGACTTGCCTTCGCGTCAGGTAACAAAAGATCCGATGCTTGCGCAACAAGTTTAGAACCGTCTGGCCAAAGATGGCCGTTGTCCGGCGAGCTGGGGCTCTGGACGCTAAGCTGGGCTTTTGGCTAAGCATACACCTTAGTTCTGGATTGGGAAGGATGGCAAGCGCTTTTGCACAGGTGCAGGAAGGCACAGGCTCATTACCTTGGTTAGTTGAGCCAATGCAGAGAGGGGATGCCTCTGTTGTGGGAGCAGTTGTAATCATGAGGCGATTGCGAACAGCTCTGCCGCTGTTGTGTTTTTCTTTGCTGCTGGCTGCCTGTCGAGCGGGGGGGCCCCCTCGCGGCATGGAAGGCCGAGGAAGTGGACAAAGCCAGCCCACCCCGGTGGCCATCGGCGCCGTGGAAGAACGGCCCATTCAGGAGACTGCGGAGTTCATCGCCAGCCTCGGATCCCAGCAGGTGGCAAGCATCCGGCCCCAGGTGAGCGGCCAGGTAACCCAGGTGTTCGTGCGGCTGGGATCCCAGGTCTCTGCCGGGGCGCCCCTGTTTGCGATCGACAGCCGGCAGCAACAGGCGGCGGTGGCCGGCCAAACGGCGGGGATCGCGGCGGCCCAGGCCAACCTGGAGAGCAGCCGAGCCGTGCTCAGCCAGTTGCGGGCGGAGCGGCTGCGGCTGGAGGCGGCGGCAGAGTTCGCCCAGGAGCAGCACGAGCGCAACCTGCGCCTCTTGGCCGAGGGGGCTATTAGCCAGGCGCAAGCGGATCAGTCCAGCCGCGATCTGCGCCAGGCGGAGGCAGCCTTGGCGGCCCAGCAGGAGCAGATCCGGGCCCAAGAGGCGGCCATCTTGCGGGCAGAGCGAGAGGTGGAGCGGGCCCGGGCCGAGGCGGAGCGGCAGCAGGTGCAACTGCAGTTTTTCCAGGTCACGGCTCCCTTTGCCGGCATTGTCGGCGAGGTGTTGGTGCGGCAGGGGGATTATGTGACACCCCAGACGGTTTTGACCACCCTGACCCAAACCCAGGCGCTGGAGCTGAACCTGAACATCCCGCTGCAGCAGGCCCCCCGCCTGCGCATCGGCACGCCGGTGCAGATCCTAGATAGCGGCGGCGAGGTCATCGGCACCAGCCAAGTCTCTTTCATTGCGCCTGAAGCGGATCCCGGCACGCAGTCGGTCCTGGCCAAGGCCTTGCTGGAGAACCCCGCCGGCCAGTTGCGTAACGCCCAGTTTGTGCGAACCCGCATCGTCTGGGAGGAGCGGCCAGCTTTGTTGGTGCCGGTGACGGCGGTAGCCCGTCTGGGCGCCCAAACCTTTGTCTACACGGTGCAGACTGCAGGTCCTGCAGAAGAGGGCCAGCCCCCTGGAGCGGTGGCGGTGCAAAAGCCGGTGCGGCTGGGATCCATCCACGGCAACAGCTACGAGGTGCTGGAGGGGCTGCAGGCCAATGAGCCGATTGTGCTGAGCGGCCTGCAAAAAATCCGCGATGGCGCCCCCATCGTCGATGAGGTGCTTTTGCAGCAGAGGAGGCAAGGAGGAGGGAGACCACCTGAATCCCCGCCCTAGATCTCCCCTCTTGAGCTCGGCCACTCCCTTCTACTCCTCATGCGGATCCCTGTCTATGTTTGTTGACTTTTTCATTCGCCGCCCTGTCTTTGCCAGCGTCTGCTCCATCCTAATCGTGCTGGTGGGAGCAGTGAGTATCCCCCTGTTGCCGGTGGACTACTACCCGCAGGTGGCGCCGCCGGCAGTGACGGTGACCGCTGTTTACCCCGGGGCCGATGCCGAGACGGTGGAGACGGCGGTGACGAATGTGCTGGAGCAGGAGATCAACGGCGTCGAGGGCATCCGGTACATCTCCTCGGTCAGCAGCAGCAACGGCACCAGCCAGATCACCGTCACCTTCAGCCCGGATCGGGATCTGGACACAGCAGCTGTGGATGTGCAGAACCGGGTGGCACGCGTGCAGGCGCGGCTGCCGGCAGAAGTGATTCAAAACGGCCTCAGCGTGGAAAAGGCGGGCGATAGCGCTTTTGTGCAGGTGGTGGCGCTGCGCTCAGAGGCGGGGGAATACGACGAGCTGTTTGTGAGCAACTACGCCGAGCTGTTCGTGCGGGATGCCCTGCGGCGCATCCGTGGCGTTAGCGATGTCATCGTCTTTGGGGAGCGCACCTATGCCATGCGCATCTGGCTGGATCCGACGCGGCTGGCTGGCTACGGGCTGACGGCGCTGGATGTGGTGAACGCGGTGCGCCAGCAGAATATCCAGGTGCCTGCCGGCCAAATCGGCAGCCAGCCCAGCCTGCCGGATCAGGAGTTTCAGATCAGCGTCCAGGCCACGGGTCGGCTTTCCCAGCCGGAGGAGTTTGCCCAAATTGTCCTCAAAGCCAGCCCAAATGGCGGCTTGGTGCGCATTGCCGACGTGGGCCGGGTGGAGCTGGGAGCCCGAAGTTACGATACGTTCTTCCGCATCGGCGGCCAGGAGGCGGTGGGGATCGCCATCACCAAGCAGCCGGATGCCAACGCCCTCGAGGTGTCGCGGCAGGTGCGGCAGACGTTGGCCGAGCTGGCGAAAAATTTCCCGCCCGGCTTGATCTACGAGATCGCCTTCGACGCCACGCTGTTCATCACCGAGTCGGTACAAGAGGTGATCTTCACCCTGCTCCAGGCTATCGTCCTGGTGGTGCTGGTGCTGTTTATCTTTTTGCAAGATTGGCGCATCACCCTTATCCCTACCGTCACGATCCCGGTGGCGCTGCTGGGGACGTTCGCCTTTGTGCGCCTATTCGGCTTTTCCATCAACACCCTGACCATGTTTGGCCTCACTTTGGCCACCGGTTTGGTGGTGGACGACACCATCGTGGTGGTGGAGAACATCTCCCGCTACATCCGCGACCGCGGCATGCGGCCTCTGCAGGGGGCCTCGGCGGGGATGAACGAGGTGCTGGGGGCGGTGATTGCCACGACGCTGGTGCTGCTGGGCTTGTTTGTGCCGATCGCGTTCTTTCCCGGCACCAGTGGCCGCATCTACCAGCAGTTTGCCGTCACCATTGCCGTATCGGTTTCCCTGTCTACGTTTAATGCCATTACCCTGGCCCCGGCGTTGTCGGCGCTGCTGATCCGCCCACGTTCTGAGCAGATGTTTTGGCTGTTGCGCTGGTTTGACCGGGCGGTGGAAGGGATCCGCGCCGCCTATCGCCGGCTGCTGGAGCTGGTGGTGAAGCTGCGGCTGGTGGTGGTGGCGGGGTTTGTCGCCTGTCTGGGCCTCACCTATTGGCTGTTCCAGATCGTGCCAACGGGGTTTGTGCCGGATGAGGATCAGGGCTTTTTCATCACCATTGTGCAGGGGCCGCCGGGGGTTTCGCTCAACTACACCGACCGGGTCATCCGGCAGGCCAGCGCCATTTTGGACGGGATCCCGGAAATCGAAAACCAGGTGATCGTGGGGGGGTTCAGCTTTACTGGGCCCTCGCCGGGGAACGGGTTGATCTTCGCCACCCTCAAGCCCTGGGACAAGCGGCGGCGACCGGAACAATCGGCGCAGGCGATTGTCAACCGGCTGTTCGGGCTCTTTTTGGGCGGGATCAGCCGCTCGTTGGTGATCCCGATTTTGCCGCCAGCCATTCCCGATCTGGGAAACACGGGCGGGTTTACCTTCCAACTCCAGGATCGGGGGGTGAACGATTTCAACCTGCTGCAGCAGACGGCCAACGCCTTTTTCTTTGTGGGCAACTCGCCGCCCCCGCCGGGCCAGCCCCCCCTGGGCGTGCGGATTAATCCGCCCACCTTCAACGCCAACTCCCCCCGGTTGCAGGTCAAGGTGGATCGGGACATAGCGCAGGTGCTGGGGATCCCGCTGGCCGAGGTCTTCGGCACGCTACAGACGCTGCTGGGAGGCACCTATGTCAACGACTTTGACCTGTTCAACCGCAACTACCGGGTCTACGTCCAGGCGGACCAGGCTTTCCGGAGCAGCCCCGAACGTATTGGCCAGTTCTACGTGCGCGGTGGGCAGGGGCAGCTCTTGCCCTTGAGCACGTTGGTTCAGGTGGAGGAGACCACCGGCCCGGCGCTCATCAATCATTTCAACCTCTTCCGCTCGGCGGAGATCCAGGGCAGCCCGCTGCCGGGCTTCAGCTCGGGCCAGGCCATTCGGGCTATGGAAAGTCTGGCTGCCCGCTTGCTGCCCCAGGGGTTTGGCTTCGAGTGGTCGGGCCTGTCCTTAGAAGAGATCGAGTCGGGGGGGCAGGCGCCGCTGATCTTTGCTTTGGGGTCGGTGTTCGTCTTCCTGGTGCTGGCGGCCCAATTTGAGAGCTATGTGGATCCCTTGATCATTCTGCTGGCGGTGCCGCTGGCGGTTTTGGGGGCGCTCTCGGCCCAACTGCTGCGGGGCCTGGCCAACGACATCTTTTGCCAAGTGGGGCTGGTGATGTTGATCGGTCTGGCCAGCAAGAACTCGATCTTGATCGTGGAGTTTGCCAACCAACTGGTTGCCCAAGGGATCCCACTGGCCAAGGCCGCGATCCAGGCGGCGGAGACGCGTTTCCGCGCCATCCTCATGACGGCTTTGAGCACGATCCTGGGCATTTTCCCGCTGGCGGTGGCCAGTGGCGCCGGGGCTGCCAGCCGCCAATCTCTGGGCACGGCTGTTATCGGCGGTATGTTCGTCTCAACCCTACTCAGCCTGCTGGTGGTGCCGGTGCTGTATGTCGTCCTCAAAGGGATCCAAGCCCGGCTGTTGGGGGGAGCGACTGTGGATCTGGCGCATCTGCCGCCGCCAGAGGATCCCAAAGGTCTGCTGCCGGAAGAATCGACTTGATTGCAGGGCAAGACCTATGCCTGTGGATTCCAGCTTCTTCCAGGGACACAGAGGGATAGCGCAGAACCTTGGGGCTCTTGCCCCTTTTCTCAGCCGAGGGCCTCATCTCGGAGCAGCTCGGCGCCGCTAGATACTCTCTCCCAGAACTGGGCCAAGTGTTGCAGGCCCACGAACCCCAACTGCCAGAGGATCAAAGCCAGGGGGCCGTGCTGCTGCCGCTGGATCTTCAGGGCCAAGGCCAGTTGTTTGGGCTTGAGGAGCTGTTGCTGCTCGGCAAAGCGGCAGAACTGCCGATCCCATTGGCTGAGGGCTTGTAAATCCGGCATGGTCGGTTCCATAGGCTTGGCTGGACAAGAAACGCATGGATTGAACGTCAGGGGTCGGGATCTCTGCAGGAATCTTGAGGATCTTTTTGTGGATCCCTTTCAATGGATTTCTTCCAGGGTAAGCGCTCCCCTCAGCTCTCCCCAAGGCGGGTCAGGGCAGAGGGCACTGAGCTTTGCCGCAGAGCTGGCTTACAGGTGCTGTTGGGATAACCCCTAGCTCCAGGGATCGTCCTCGAAGGGGCTGTCCTGCCAGTAGCCACCCGACTGGGGGAGAGGAGACTGTTGGGGTGGTGGGTAGCCGATGGGAGTAGAGGGCGGCGGTGTGGGGATGGGAGTCGGCTTTTCCATATCCTCAAGCCGCGGCAGGTCGGCAGGCTTGGGTTCGACACCGAGGTTTCTCAGCTTGGCTTGCGTTTCTTGCACCTGAGCATTGAGCTCTTCTAGGTAGGCGCGATAGTGGTTGGCGGCTTCTAGATACTGCTTGGCTTTCTTTTCGTTTTCGTGGACAACCGCCTCCAGCTCTTTGGTACGAACGGTGTAGTCGGCCTCTTGGTTGGTGAGGTTTTCGATGGCCTGGTTGAGCACAGCCCGCCGGCGCTCCAGTTGGGCCACGATCTCCGACAGTTGCCGTTCCCGCTCGCTGAGGCTGCGCTCGCGGTTTTGGGTTTGTTCCAGTTGAAAGCTGGCTTGGCTCAGCTGCTCTCGCAAGTACATCACTTGCGGCTCTGTCTCGTTGCGCTCCTGCTGCAACTCAAAGACCCGTGCTTCCAGGTTGTCTTTTTCCTGCTGCAAAACTTCCCGCTCATGCAAAAGACGGGTGTAGAGCTGGTTGAGGAAGTCCACCTCCATCACCACCTGGCTGAGCTGGGTGGCGTATTCCCCAACCAAAGCCAACTCCCGCGCGAGGTTTTGGGTTTCGCTGGTGGCTTGCTCGGTGAAAAACTGGGGAAGTTGGGTGGTTTCTCTGAGGCGTTGGGTGAACTGTTTGAAGCGGAAGGAAAAGTTGCTCGCCATTGCCGGTGCGGTAGCCTCGAAGATCAGGGGAATGCCGATGGTTCGGTTTCACAGTGTGTTGTCTGGATTGACTCCAATCTAACATCGAGCCACAACCCTTAGGTGGGATCGAGGGGAGTTTCAGGGGCCGGCAGGGCAACTTCTGCGGAGGGATCCCGTTTCTGGGATTCGGGTCGTGGGTCTCCTGCCACTTCATTGCCTTGACTGCCTTTAACCTTGTCTCCTGGTTTTTTCAAGTCGCCTTCAGAGAGGTGGCGCAGCAGCCGTTGCAGCAGCGGGATGTGGCGATCGCCGACGACGGAGAAGCGGCTCTCGATCTCCTCAGCAGGGATGGGATCCAGTTGGGCCAGCTCCGGCTCGCTGAGGAGGAGCACCCGTATGGCGGCAAGGGGGATCTGCAAGAACAGGTTGGCCCCCCAAAATCCAAAGGCGGCTACGGCCAGGCCGGCTAAGCGGGTGCCGTTGCCAGGGGTGAGGGGGGCAAAGAGGGGGGCAAAGTCGTAAAGGCGCTCACCGATTTCCAGCATCAGGATTGCCGCCAACAGCGTCAAGATCTTGTGTTCGGGGCTGAGGAAGGCAGCCAAGATGCGGCGTTGGTCGGGGGTGAGTTCCTCTGGGGGAACAGAGGCCACCAACAGGCTGAAGATGTCGAACGGTTTGCGCCACTGCATGGCAAAGACCGGCGCAATGCCCACCACAGCTACCCAAGCTTGCTCCACCCCCACCGGGAGGAGGGGATCCCCCGTGGCCAGCCCGATCAAGGTCAGCCCCACCCACAGGGGGAAGGCAAGGATCCCGGCGGCGTGGATCCAGAGGAAAGGTTCCTGCCAATGGCTGCGCATGGGTGGGTTCTGGGGGGATCGGAAAAAGAACAGAGCTAGGGGCGGGATTTGTCGATCACTTCCAGTTCTGTGAGGCGGAAGGTGACCAATTTATCCCAGTTGCCGCCTTCAAAGAGAACGGCGGCGTGGTCGTCGGTAACCCGCTGCACTTGTCCTTCAAAGAGGTAGTAGGTGTCGTTGGGATTGATGACCCGCACGGCAACGCCGGGGTAGATGGGGGGCAGGTCTTGGAGAAGAGATGGAGTTGCAGTCATGGTTGCTGTTAACAATCCTTACCGGTGGGGAAACCCTACCCTATCATTATGGGGGAAAGGCCCTCTCTTGCCGAGCCTTTCTCTGGCAAAGCAGACCCCAGACAATGTCTACCGACGCAAAGTCTTTCCCATCCCAGGTTTGGCACGTGCTGGTCATCGATGATGAGCAGGGACGGCGGGCGGTGGCCCTCAGCGCGGCCACTTACTCCATCGGCAGGGATCCCGGCAACGCCATTGTCATCCATTCGGCGGCTGTTTCTCGGCAACATGCGCTGCTGCTGCGGCTACCCCAAAAAGACGGCCAGTACACCTACCGGCTGTTGGACGGCAATATCGAAGGCAAGCGCAGCACCAATGGCATCTCGGTAAACGGGCAGCAATGTTTGAGCTGGGATCTCAAGGACGGGGATCAGATCCAGTTGGGGGATCAGGTGCGGATGCAGTATTGCATTCGCCGGTTGTCGGACGAAGATTTTCAGCGATATCTCCAGTCGGTGAGCTTTCGCAGCGTGAAGACGGAGGTGGTGGATCGGCGCTCCACAACGATGCAGCGGTTTGAGCCGCCCTCGCTGCAGGTGATTTTGCCCCAAGAGGAGAGGACGGAGCAGGTTGAACACGTGGGCTCCCGCCGTCGCAACCCGTTGCGGCTGCTGTTCCAGACGCTCTGGGGGCGTTTGGGGAGAAAGCCGAGGTGATTTAACCCTCAGGAATGCCCACCTGCTCTGAGTCTGAGCGCGCTGATGGGGTTTCGACGCGGTCTTGCTCTGATGCTTCTGCCTGCAGATCCAGAAGGGAAGGAGGAGAGTCTGCTGCCCCGGGCAAGACTCCCCGCAGCCAGAGGGGGGCGATAAAGGTGGTGGCGATCACCATGACGATGATGCTGACGTCCAGGGCATCGGAGAGAACGCCGCTGGTGGATCCCACGCCGGCAAACACCAGGCCCACCTCGCCGCGCGGGATCATGCCCACGCCAATGGCATAGCGGTTGATGCCCGGCTTGCCGAACGCCCCCAGGCCGGCGGCCAGCTTGCCCACAATCGCAACGCCAATCAAGAAGACGGCAATGATCAGACCCTCGCGGTTGGCGGGGAGGGTGGGGTTGAGCACGCCGAGTTTGGTTCGGGCCCCGACGCAGACGAAGAAGATGGGCACCAGCAGGTCAGAGACGGGTTTGATCTGCTCTTCCAGCTCTTGCCGTTTCTCGGTTTCGGCCAGAATGAGGCCAGCGGCAAAAGCGCCCAAGATGGCCTCCAGGTGGATCACCTGGCCCACGTAGGCCAACAGAAAAGCCAGCACAAGGGCGGGCAAAAGCGGGTTGCCGCGGGTTCTTAGGTTGTTAAGGAGGGCTACAAAGTAGGGGCTGAGGAGGCGCCCCAAAACAATGGAGCCGACCAGAAAGACGATGGCGCTGACGATGATGAGGCCGATATCGGCTAGGTCAACCTCCCCGGTTTTGGCCAAGCCCGCCACCACGGCCAAGATGATGATGCCCAACACGTCGTCCAGGACGGCAGCGCCGATGATCACCTGCCCTTCGGGGGAGGTGAGTTTTTGCAGCTCGGCCAAGACGCGGGCGGTAATACCAATGCTGGTTGCTGTGAGGGCGGCCCCGGCAAATACCGCGGGGATGGTGGGCACATGAAACAGGTAGAGCAAGCCCAGTGTTCCCGCCAGGAAGGGCACAGCAACACCGATGACGGCTACGGCTGCGGCCTGGGGGCCGACTCGCAACAGCTCGGCCAGATCCGATTCGAGGCCAATTTCAAACAAGAGGATCACCACCCCGATTTCCGAGAGGGTGTCGATGATCTGGCTTTGGGCGGAGAACACCGGCACCAGGGATCCCTCGTCGAGGCCGGCAGTGGTTTGCAAAAATTGCATCAGGGCTGAGGATTGAGCCAAGGTATGCAGCTCTTGGCCGGAAACTGGCCCCTCTGGGAAGACGAGCAACCCCAGGGCAGAGGCTCCCACCATGACGCCCCCCAGCAACTCTCCCAGCACGGGGGGAAAACTCAGGCGAACGGCAATTTCTCCGGCAACGCGGCTGGCCAGGTAGATGACCACCAGAGACATCAGCACCGCTACCAGGATCAGAGGGGCAAGATTGGCGTCCACGGGAGCAGCAGCTTCGACGGCAAGCAACATGGGATCCGGGCAATTCAACAGCAAGATCTCAACCTCAGGTGGACTGCTTTGGGTCTTGTTTTCGTCTTGGGCTGGCACGAGCAGCATCGCTTGGCCAGAAGACTGTTACAAAGGCTAACCCTCATCGGGATCCGCTTGCAACGCTTACATCGGCACTTTGTTCTGCTCAGGCCCATCTCTGTCGAGCGGAGCAGCCTGGAACTAGGCCCGGTTCCATCTGTAGATACTCCAGATAATTAACACTTATCTGGAGTATCGCTTTCCCAATAGAATTGCCCGCTCTCTTGCCAGACAAGACCACACTCCCTCAAAACCGGCAATCGAGGGGAGCCACTTTTTAACCTTCGCACTTTGAGGTCGCCCGCTCCTCACGAAAAGTCCTGCTTGGGCCCAGGGGAGGATTTTGTCCATCTCGCTCGGACGTTGGCCCAGACAGATCTAGGGGGTTAAACCGGTTCATGGCCGTCATCAGCCCCTCTTGCAAACAGCACTCCACCGCCTCTACCGCCGTATCCAACACCTGCTCCAGCACCTCTTGTTCTGCAGGGGCAAATCCACCCAACACATGGCCAATCACATCTTCGCTGCCCTTGGGTTTGCCCACCCCCAAGCGTAGCCGCGGCAACGCCTCGCTCCCCACGTGCTGAATGATGGACTTCATGCCGTTGTGTCCGCCGGCAGAGCCGGATCCCCGCAGTCGCAGGCGACCCAGGGGCAAGTCCATATCGTCGTACACCACCAACACCGCGGCGGGATCCAGTTTGTACCAGTCCAGCACTGCCCGCACCGCTTGGCCGGAACGGTTCATGTAGGTCTCCGGCTTGAGCAGGCGCCGCTTGCCCCCCAGAACAAAACCTTCTCCGTAGCTGCCTTGGAACCGCTTTTCCAAAACCAACGGGATCCCCCAGCGCTGCGCCAGCCGATCCAGCACCATAAAGCCGCAATTGTGGCGGGTATCGGCATATTGTGGGCCGGGATTGCCCAAACCCACAATAAGCTGCAAAGCCATCTCATCGGTTCCCTTGGTCTTGACCTGAGTCACAGCGCTTTTCGCCTCCTCGGGCTAGGTTATGTTGAGATTTCAGTTCCTTCGCCTGCTGCAAACTGGAGCAGCGGCAACAGCAAGCTCTGGTAATCCGGAACGGCCATCTGCAGAACCGATTCTCAAGGCAGGGATCCCAATATACTAACCAAGCCCCTACCGCAACCCAGCTATGGTGTCTGGCAGGCTGGGAAGCCTTGGACAAAGGTTGAGCGTGGATGGCTCAGGCGTGATTTGAACACGCGACCAAGGGCTTATGAGTCCCCTGCTCTACCGCTGAGCTACTGAGCCGAGACGGCGCTTAACTAGAATAGCACCGTTGGGCTGGAACTGCTTCTTGAAAAATCACCTCAGCCCCCTTTGCCCTCTTGGGAGAAATTGGGAAGCCAACGCTCACCGCGAGGCCAGGGCAGCTTCGTAAACCCGTCGATTGGCCGCGAGGGATTTCTCCAGATCCACCACAGGACGAGGGTAGTCCACTCCCAAGCGAACCCCAAATTGCTTTTGCTCGGCAGCGGTGAGGCGATAGGGCTCGTGGATTTTGTCCCCTGGGATCCCGGCCAATTCCGGCAACCAGTGGCGCAGATAGTCTCCCTTGGGGTCGTACTCGCGAGATTGCTTGGGGATGTGGAAGTAGCGGAAGCCGCGGGCATCATTCCCTACACCGGCAGCGTAGTTCCAGTTGCCGTAGTTGCTGGCCACGTCGTAGTCGATCAACAGCGACTCAAACCACTCAGCGCCCATGCGCCAGTCGATGCCCAGATTCTTGGTCAGAAAGCTGGCCACATTCTGCCGTCCCCGGTTGGACATAAAGCCGGTAGCCGCCAGCTCCCGCATGTTGGCATCCACCAAGGGGTAGCCCGTCTCGCCCCGGCACCACGCCTGAAAGCGGGGCCAATCCTGCTGCCAAGGGATGGGGATCCCCTGGATCCCAGAAGGACGGAACAGTTTAGCGCCGTGCTTGGCCAAGACAAACCGAAAATAATCTCGCCACAGCAGCTCGAAGACCAGCCAGTCGGTGGACTCATTGCGCACCCGCTCCTGTTCATAACGCTTGACTTCGGCATAGACGATGCGAGGCGAGATACAGCCCAAGGCCAACCAAGCAGACAGCCGCGAGCTGTCGTTGGGATCCAACATGCCGTTGCGGGTTTCCTTGTAGATGCGCAGCCGATCCAGATCCCAAAAGTAGGTTTGCAGGCGGGCCTGGGCAGCGGTGCTCCCACCGGTGTAGGTGAAGCGGGCGCGGCGATCCGGCGGGGGCAAACTCAGCCCTAGCTCGGCCAGAGTAGGCAACGGGCCGGGATCCAACCCCGACGGCAGGGGGGGAAGAGAAGGAATGGGCAGGGGATCCCGGATGGGGGTGCTCCCCTCGACTTGCTTGCGAAAACGGGTGAACAGCTCCGGCAGTTGGGAAAGACCAAAGGGGAGATCCTCAGGGTGATAGAGGGTGTGGCCCCACTCCAGGTGCAACCGGATCCCCAGCAAAGCCTTCTCAACAGCAGCCGTCACCTCTGTCTCCTCGGTGCCCACCTCCTCATGGGCATAGACCGCCTTCACCCCCCACTCCCGTGCCAAGCTGGGGATCACCTGCTCCGGCTGGCCCCGGCGGATCACCAAATCCGAGCCGCGCGCCCGCAACTGCTGCCGCAGATCCGCCAAACTCTCCAGCAAAAACTGAGCGCGGAAAGGGCCGGTTCTGGGGCGGAGTACCAAGGAAGCCTGACCGAACTGGCGGGGATCCAAACAATACAAGGGAATCAGGGGAGATCCCTGTTGGCAAGCCCGCGTCAGCGGCTGGTGATCCAGCAGGCGCAAGTCGGTGCGAAACCAGAGCAGGACGGTCATTCTGCAGCTACCCTAGACGGATCCCGCAGACTCAGACTTAGGCGCCCGTCCCAGCTCAGGGCTGGGAACAAAATGGGGCACATTGGCAGCCGGGATGTAAATGGGAGCCTTGGTGCGCGGGTGGTAGGTTTGCCGGGCAGGACGATGGCGCAGCGAGAACGTGCCGAAGCGAGACAGCCGCACCGAACCGCCCTGGGCCAGGCATTGACTGATGCTATCCAGCATAGCCTCCAGAGCAGCAGCAGCCAGCTCCACCGTCAGGCCATCCACCTGGGCGGCCATCTGGCGGGCCAGCAAACGGCGATTCAAATGGGGAGGAGGAGCCACCAACCGACCGTCCAGACAACAGCAACACAGACAGGGGCCTAGAGCGCTTCCAGCTCGCTCTCGAAAAACCAGTGTCGAGAGCGATCAGGAAACTCCAAAACGTAGCCGACACCGCTGCCATCGACCACCCGCCGGGCCAGCACCACAGCCTCTTTGCCCACCAGAGCGCTGACATTTTCTTGCCCGCGATCCCGGACACAGCGAACTTTAACCTTGTCCCCAACTTTGATTGCCATAGCCGATTGGGCGTAACCGCGAAGAGACTCGTTACTCAAGATGGTACGGCAAAAGATCCCTTGCCGAGATCTGGTCACCCCTCTGCTGGGGTTGACACTGATGGGATTGCTAGAATGGGTGAAGAGCGCTGTGCCCCGGGAAGACTGCCTCCGTGATTGCCCTTTCCCTCAAACCCGCCCATTGCTCCTGGAGCGTTATCAGCTTTCCCTCCACCCTTTACACCCAACCGGTTCTCGATCTGTTGATCTCAAAAGTTCCTCCCCCTTGGCGGGCAGAGGTGCGCCTGGGCTTACAGGAAGCGATCATCAATGCCGTCCGCCACGGTAATGGCCTCGATCCCAACAAGAAAGTGATCATCGAGTACGCCAGCTCAGAGCCGTTTTACCAATGGCTGGTGCGGGATCAAGGACCTGGCTTTCGTCCCCAATGCAAGCTCAGCCGCTGCCAGCGCGGCATCTTGGAAACCGAAGAATCGGGCCGGGGAATGTTTCTGCTCACCCAAATCTTCGACTTTGTCGAGTGGAACGAAGCCGGCAACCAGGTCTATCTGGGCAAGTACATCCCCGCCAACTGCCGGGATCCCTGGATAGTCTGACCCTCAATACCACTGCCAAACCAGCTTGCCCATTTGGGTGATCTGGCGGCCCCGCTCCGGGTAGGGAGCCTCAGAAACCGTCAGGGCTGTGGTGGCAAAGGCAAAGCGCGTGGACGACCAGCGGGATCCCTTAAGTAGCGTGCTTTCCAGCAGCAACCCCAGCGATCCATATCCATAGCCCAGATTGCGGTGGGGCAGAGGAGCCACCACCTTGCGCCAGGCGCGGTCGGCAGCTAAGGGGGGATCCGCGAGGGCCGCCTCCAAAGCCGCCAAGGAAGAGGCCAGGTAGGAATAGCCTTTGTGGTCGGCGTGATACACCTGCGCCAGCAACGGGATCCCTGGCGGCGTTTGGGGGAGAGCCTCTGACAGGGCTCCTTCTTCCCCGCTGACCTCCGGCGGCCCACCGCCAGGGATCTCCGCTCCAGAGGCGGAGCGGCTGGGCTGCAAAGGCTTGGGTTGAGCCCAAGCGGTGGCGGTGCCGCGCTGCATCGGGAGAGAAACCACCTGCCAGCCTTGGGCGCGCGCCCGCTCATCCAGGTCGGAACCCGGCTCGTCCGGCATCTTACCCACCCACAGCCAGGCCGGATCCCGGTCGCCGGGCAAAAGGGCAAAGGCAAACTCCCCCCGTTCCGGCAACAGACGTTGCCAGTCCAGCTTCACCTGAGATTGTAAGCGCTGCAGCCATTGGCCGGGATCCACCCGCCACCCCAGGGGGCTCAGAGGCCGGATCTGCCCCAAGCTCTGCCAAACCGAGGCCAGGTGAGCTCCAGAAACCAGCGCCAAGGTCTCGTCAGGCAGATGCTGAATGATCTCCGGACGAAAAGCTTCTGCCGCCGGCAAGGAGAACTCAGCAGGCGCACGCCAGAGGGCAGCACTTTCGGCCACCAAGCCCCGGAAGTTCACCCCCAGTCCCAGCCCCACTGCCTGCAACGTCAGCCCGTCCGGAGCAACCGCTTCCGGGTTTTGCCAGAAGGCCCAACCCACATGCGCCTCCTGCAGCGGCTCGATCACCTGCTGAAACAGGGGCTGAGCCACCAGAGACAACTGCGGCAATTGCCAAGCATCGATGGCAGCGCGAATGGCCGCCGGCTGCTCCGCCAACAACACGTACTGCTCGCCAAAAACAGCCGCCGAGAACCCCTCCAGGCCCGGAATCGGGCTGGACACCACCTGAATGCCCTTGTAAGTGTCCACCTGCACCGGTATCCCCGCCAAACTCTGCCGTTCCCACAACAGGTTCAGCTCAAATTGAGAGACTGCCCGATCCCGCGTCTCCAGGGCCACCAAAGTCCCCCCCTCCGGCAAGCTGGCCAAGAGCGTGCTTTTTCCCAGCCAGGGCCGCACCTCCCGCTCAAAATCCAGAGCTGCCCCGGCCAGTACAGATCCCAGCCAACCCGGGCCTTCGGCGGAGAAAAACTTTTGCCATTGCTGACGGGCGGCGCGTCGTTGGGGAGCAGGGGTTGCAGCTTGCCAAAACGCTTGCACCTCGTCGAGGGGAACGGCCAACAGCAGCAAAGCCTCGGTAGAACGGGGGGCCAAACCCACAATCGGCGGCAGTTCCGGGTGGGCCAGCAACAAAGCCACCGGGCTGCGGGTGAGCAGCCACACGACAACCCACACCAGCATGGCGGCCAGAAGGCCCAACCCGATCAAGATCCCCCGCAGGAGTTGCCGTTGTCCCATATCCCCTCTCCAGCCTGACGGCAGCATTCCAGCACCGCCTAACCATCTTACCTGTGAGGGGAGAGTTGCTTGTCTCTCCTGGCCTCAGCCGGGATCTGACGAAGATGCTTCTGGCCGATTCTGCAACATCCAGGCCAAGTTATTGCCCGTCACCGCTCCATCTAGGGTGCTCCGGATCAGCAGCAAGGCCACTGCCGCCCAAACGTTTTCTGGCCAGTTCCCCAGCACCTGCTCTGCCAACTGGCCCAGCCCGAAGGCCGTGATCCACGTGGCCATCCACAGCCACGCCGTCACCTGAGCACAGGGCCAGCCATTGCGCCAAGCCCAAAATCGCTCCTGCCACCACCACCCCCAGCCAAGCATTGCCCATTTGTTGCGTCAGCCACAGCCCAGCCCAGAGCAGTTGCGCCCACCCAGGCCACAGCCTGCTCCGTCGAGAGCAAAATCCGGGATCCCAGCGCCAGCCCCTGGCCGATCCCCACCCCCAGCCCGCGCGAAAAACCCAGCACCAGGCCCAAGAGCAGCAGCGGCGGACGGAAAAACTGACTCAACATCACCACGACCAAGGCAAAGAGCACCAGGCCGGCCCCCTGCCCCAACAACGTGGCCAATGTCCATTCCAGCCAAAACCTCTGCCAATGGGAACGCAGCATGGTAGCTCTCCTCCAAGGTGGCCAAGATGCCCTCACGATAAGCGGCAGCCAACCGAAACAACCCTCAGTCTGCAACCCAACCGGTAATTGGCCAAGGCAAGCACCGCCCAATGGAGATACTCTAGAAGGTGTTCATGAGTGGGTAAAGTGCAAGCGATGGCTCAGCCTGCCCTGCGCATCTTGATCGTGCGCCATGGTGAGAGCACCTTTAACCTGGAAAATCGCATTCAAGGCCGCTCCGATCTCTCTCGTCTGGCCCCCAGCGGAGCAGTACAGGCGCAGCGCGTCGCCGCAGCCCTGGCCGGGATCCCGTTGGATTACGCCTATTGCAGTCCCCTTTCTCGCGCCCTCGATACCGCTCGCATCATCCTGAAAGAGCGAGAAGGGATCCCTCTGCAGATTACCGAGCAACTGCGAGAGATCGACCTGACGGCTTGGGAAGGGCTGACCTTTGCCGAGGTGAAGGAGAAATACCCCGAAGACTACCATCTGTGGCGGCACCATCCCGACAGCCTGGAGCTGCAGGGGCGCTTTCCGGTGCGGGATCTCTGGCAGCAGGCGCGGGAGTTTTGGCAAATGCTGGCCGAGCACTTGCAATCTGCTGCCCGAGCAGAGTCCGCCCCAAGCCAGACCCTCAATATCCTCGTTGTGGGCCACAGCGGCATCAATCGCGCCTTGGTCAGCACCGCCATTGGCCTGGGGCCACACCACTATCACCGTCTGGGGCAGGATAACTGCGCCATCAGCGTGCTCAATTTCCCTGAGGGCCTGCAGGGGCCGCCGCAACTGGAATCTTTGAACATCACTGCTCACCTCGGCCCAGCTCTGCCCAAGCGCAAGCAGGGGATCCGCATCTTGCTGGTGCGGCATGGGGAAACCCAATGGAACCGGGAGCGCCGTTTTCAGGGGCAGCGGGACATTCCCCTCAATGCCACCGGGGAAGAACAGGCAGCCAAGGTGGCAGAATTTTTGGCCACTCAACCCCTGCAACTGGCCTTCTCCAGCCCCCTGAAGCGCCCCTGGGCCACAGCCGACGCCATCTGCAGCAACCACAGCAACCTGATCTTGCGCCCCATGCCCGACTTGCAGGAGATCTGCCACGGCGACTGGGAGGGCAAGCTGCAGAGCGAAGTGGAAGCCGAATACCCCGGCGCGCTGGAGCGCTGGCAGCGGGATCCCGCCAGTGTGCAAATGCCCAACGGGGAAAACCTTGACCAGGTGTGGGCGCGGACTCGCTCGGCCTGGCAGGAGCTTTTGGCCATCACCGCCGCCCAATTTCCCCAAGGCACAGCGGTAGTTGTTGCCCACGACGCCATCAACAAGGCCATCATCTGTCAGTTGTTCGACCTTTCCCCACAAGCCTTTTGGATCTTCAAGCAGGGGAACGGTGCCATTACGGTGATCGACTACCCAGAAGGTAAAGAAGGCGCCCCGGTTTTAAAGGTGTTGAACCTCACCACCCACCTGTCCGGCCAGATCCTGGACTGCACCACCGCCGGAGCTTTGTGAAGATGGGGCCCTCTCTGTTCCCCCCTGAGCTGCTGGGAAAAGACGTGCGCCTCCGAGCAGTGCGCCTGCTGGATCCCTTGCGCCAGCGGGAGGAAGTGACCGACGTGTGGTTGCAGGAAGGTCGCCTCCGGGCCAGCGAGCCGGCAGGGATCCCTGCCGAGATCCCCACCCTTGATGGCTCCGGTTGGGTTCTAGGGCCGGGTTTGCTGGATCTGTACGCCCACAGCGGCGAGATGGTTGGCAACGGTCTATCCCACAGCCGCGAGACCCTGGCCTCTTTGGCTACAGCGGCTTTGGCGGGAGGCTTCGCCCAGGTGGCGCTTCTGCCCGCCCCCCCGCCCGGAACCGGCTGGTTTCCGGTGCTGGATCGCCCAGAGCACCTGAACCGCTACCCCCGCCAACCTGGGGATCCCCGCTGGCTGCCCTTAGCTGCCCTGAGCGTGGGCGGCCAAGGAGAAACCCCGACCCCATGGGGAGAACTGGCGCAAGCAGGAGCGGTTGGCTTTGCGGAGGTTCAGCCGCTGCGCTCCTTGGCGCTGCTGCGGCGGGCTCTAGAATATCTGCGGCTGGAGAACAAGCCCCTGCTGCTTTGGGCCTGGGATCCCAGCTTGGCCGGGCAAGGCAGCCTCTACGAAGGGATCTGGGCGCTGCGCCTGGGGCTGAAAGGGATCCCTGCCAGTGCCGAAACAGCCGCTCTGGCCCGCCTGTTGGAGGTGATCAGAACTGTTCCTTCCCCCCCGCCGGTGCACATCATGCGCCTGAGCCAAGCCCGCAGCCTGGAGATGATCCAGCAAGCCCAAGCCGAAGGATTGCCGCTGACCGCCAGCACCTCCTGGATGCACCTGATCTTGTCCGAAGAAGCCGTCCGGGAGCACCGCTACGATCCCCACCTGCGTCTTTTGCCCCCCCTTCCCAGCGCCGCCGACCGCGCGGCTCTCGTCGCCGGGATCCGCTCCGGCAGCCTGGGGATCGCCACAGATCACCACCCCTACACCTATGAAGAGAAAACCCTGCCCTTTGCCGATGCTCCGCCAGGGGCGATGGGCCTGGAGCTGGCTCTGCCGCTGCTGTGGCAGCATCTGGTGGCAACCGGATCCCTGACCCCCCTGCAACTGTGGTCGGCCCTTAGCTTGTACCCGGCCCGCTGCCTCAACTTAGATCCGCCCACCCTCACCCCCCACAGCAACTGGGTGCTGTTTGATCCCGCCCACCCGTGGACGGTTTCTGCCGCCACCCTCCACTCCCGATCCCACGCCACTCCCTGGCTAGAGAAGCCCCTGCGCGGCAAGGTGTTGTACACGCATATCGAGCACGCTTGCAGCCAACCCACCCCGGCATTAAAACTCCCCAGCTAAGGCGGCTACACAGCGCTCGCACAGCTCTGGGTGTTCGGCAAACTCGCCCACGCGGGTGGAATAGTTCCAGCAGCGCACGCATTTTTTCCCGTCCGCCGGCTGAACGGCAACCTGCAGGTCTTCCTCTCCAGGGTCGGCCTTGACCAGCTCGACTTGGGAAGTGATGAACAAGTAGCGCAGCTCTGCCGCCCGCTCTTCCAAGAGGGAGTACAGATGGGGATCCGCCACCTTCAAGATCAGTTTGGCCTCGGTGGAAGCGCCGATGACCTTGTCGGTGCGGGCTTGCTCTAGGGCTTTGTTCACCTCCTGCCGCACCGCCCGCAGCTTTTCCCAGGTGGCCGCCAACTGGGGATCCCGCCAGTGCTCTGGCAGCTGCATCCAGCCCCCTTCAAACACCGAGCGGGTAGGTCTGGGGTAGGGCAGGTGGCTCCAGATCTCTTCTGCGAGGTGGGAGAGCACGGGGGCGATGGCCTTGGCCAAGTTCTCCAGCAACAGCGACAGCACCGTCTGGCATTGCCGCCGCCGCCGGCTGCGGGCATGGCTGATGTAGAGGCGATCCTTGCCGATATCCAAGTAGAAGTTGGAGAGATCCACCACGCAGAAGTTCTGAACCGCCTGGAAAAAGCGATAGAACTGGTAGCTTTCAAAAGATGCGGTGATTTCCTCTCCCACCTCCTGCAGGCGGTGCAAGATGTAGCGATCCAACTCCGTCAACGCTTCAAAAGGAACAGCATCCTGCGCTGGGTTGAAATCATAAAGGTTGCTCAGCAGAAAGCGGGCCGTGTTGCGGATCTTGCGGTATATGTCCGCCATCTGCCCAAGGATGGTCTTGCCTATCGGCACATCGCCGGAGTAGTCCACACTGGAGACCCACAGCCGCAGCACATCGGCGCCATAGGCGGGATCCGTCTGGGGGTTGCTGCCGCCGTTGATGAGCACCAGGGGATCGATGACGTTGCCCAGGGATTTGCTCATTTTTTGGCCCTTTTCGTCCAGCACAAAGCCGTGGGTGAGCACTGCTTTGTAGGGGGCACAGCCATTGACGGCCACGGAAGTCAGCAAGCTGGACTGGAACCAGCCCCGGTGCTGGTCGGAACCTTCCAGGTAGAGATCCACCGGGTAGCCCAGCCCCTGGGCCTTGGCCACCGCCGCCCAGGAGGAGCCGGAGTCAAACCAGACATCCATGGTGTCTGTGCCCTTGCGGTAGGTGCGGCCATTGCGGCGGTACTGCTCCGGCAACAGCTCTTCCACCGGCCGCTTCCACCAGGCGTCGGATCCCTCCTGGGCAAAGATGGCTTTGATGTGCTCGAGGGTCTCGGCCGTGAGCAGAACCTCGCCCGTCTCTTCGTCGTAGAAAACAGGGATGGGCACACCCCAAGCCCGCTGGCGGGAGATACACCAGTCGGAGCGCTCTTTGACCATGGCGGTGATGCGGTTTTCCCCTTCCGGCGGGATCCAGTTCACGGTTTTGATGGACTGTAGGGCCAGCTCTCGGAAGCCGGCTACAGACGCAAACCACTGCTCCGTGGCCCGGAAGATGGTCGGCTCCTTGGTGCGCCAGTCGTAGGGATATTTGTGGTTGTAGGGTTCTTCCTTGAGCAGGGCGCCGGCAGCCTGCAAGGCTTTGATCACGGCCAGGTTGCCGCTGGTCTCCGGCTTTTTGGAGAGCACATCCAGCCCGACAAACTGGGATCCGGCCTCGGCGGTGAATCTCCCCTGCTCGTCCACAGGGCTGAGGATGGGCAGGCCGTACTTTTGGCCGGTTTTGAAGTCGTCTTCCCCGTGGCCTGGCGCCGTGTGGACAATGCCGGTGCCGGACTCAGTGGTGACGTAGTCCCCCAAAACACAGAGACTGGCACGGTCAGAGAGGGGGTGGCGTCCCTGGCAGTATTCCAGGGCAGATCCCGGCAGCGTGGCCTTGACCTCTAAGGGGGTCTCCAGAACTTTCTCCAGCCGCTGCCGCAGATCGGCAGCAATCAACAGCAGGCCGAAGCGGGGAGACTCCACCACCGCATAGGTGAGCTTGGGGTTGAAACAGAGGGCCAGGTTGGCCGGGATCGTCCACGGGGTAGTGGTCCAGATGGCCACCCGCAAGCCCGGCAGAAAAGGCTCCAAAACCGGCTGCGCTGCCGGGCTGAGGCTTTGCAGAGGAAAAGCCACGTAGATGCTGGGGGAGACGTGGTTGTCGGGATATTCCAGCTCTGCTTCCGCCAGGGCCGTCTGCGAGCTGGGGCTCCAGTGGACGGGCTTGAGGCCGCGGTAGATGTAGCCTTTGAGGGCCATCTGGCCAAACACCTCGATCTGGGCTGCCTCGTACTCCGGCGAGAGGGTCAGGTAGGGCCGATCCCAGGATCCCCATACCCCCAGCCGCTGAAAGCTGGCCCGCTGCACGTTGACGTAGTGCAGGGCGTACTCTCTGGCCTTTTGCCGCAGTTGCAGGGGGGTGAGGCTTTCCCGCTCCTGGGGGGAGAGGCTTTGCAACACCTTTAGCTCAATGGGCAGGCCGTGGCAATCCCAGCCGGGCACATAGCGCACCTTGCGCCCCCGCAGAATGTGGTACTTGTTCACAATGTCTTTGAGAATCTTGTTGAGGGTGGTGCCCATGTGGATGTCGCCATTGGCATAGGGCGGCCCATCGTGCAACACAAAGGGATCCCCGGGATTGGTTTCCGACAGACGCTGATAGATCTGTTCTTCCTGCCAAAAGGCTTGGATGGCGGGCTCCCTCTTGGCGGCCTCCGCCCGCATGGGAAACTGAGTTTGCGGCAGGTTGAGGGTACTTTTGTAGTCCACGGCAATTTGAGCAGGCTAAAGGGCGTCCTTCTATCCTACGCTGTTGCTCTCTCCTCAGCGCTGCCTCCTGACTTCCCCCTTGTTGGAGCCCTCTTGGGGAGAAGGGATCCGGCCCGCCACCTTGGTAAAGATTTGTGCTAGCCTCAGGATGTTGTTGAGTAAGGGAGGTTCCTGCGGATGCCAGACAGTAGTAGTTGTAAGGGTCGTCAAGTTGGGTTCAGCCGGCTGTGCGCCGGGGCTGTTCTCTAACGGCCTGAACTCAGATCCTTAGCTTGCTGAGGAGTCTTCGCGTTCTGGCTCGCTTGGAGTTCCTCCCGGCAGTCAGGTTCCAGTTGAAGGCCCGCTAGGCCGCTCTCTCCCGGATCGCCTGTTATCTCCTAGGCGGTGGGAGAGAGCGGATAGTTTTTTGTAGGTTTTCGACGACCGCAAGGGCTTGGAGTCGATATGTCCTACAAGGCTCCCTTGAGAGACGTCGGCTCCCTCAGGGTTGAATGGTAAGACGCCGGCTCTCGACGACAAGGCCACTTTGGTTGACCAGCATCACTGAGATCCACTCAGCCCCTGCTTCTGGAGGGGCATCCGCCTGCAGGAAGAGCCCGCCCGCCTGCAGAGGTTCGAGGGCAAACGAGGTCAGATCCAGGTAGCTGGCCGCGGCCACGGGCCGCTCATCGACAGCGCCCAGCAGCAAGGACTGGGTGAGGGGTTCTGCCACAATGGCCTGCAGCGAGTAGGTGGATCCCGGCTTGACCACCTCCGGCAACTCGAAGGTGACGGTGGGAGGTGCTGAGCCGGAGGTGAGGGTGCTGGCCTCCCGCAGTACTTCTTGGTCTACGAGCAGCAGTTGTCCTGGATTGGCCGCATCCGGGCGGTAGCGGTTACGCACCAGGGCGGAAGCCTTTACCTGAAACTCCCCCCGCGCTGAAGCTTGGGATCCCTGCACTTGGCTGGCGATCTCGGCCACGATCTCAGGGCCCACCTGCCGCCAAGAGACAATTTCCGCCGAGTAGGTCAACTGGGGATGGGCCTCCCATAGCTTGCCAATGGCCTCTTCCACTCCCTGCCGATCCAGGCCGTCGCGGTGGCGGAAGTCGGGGCTGTAGCCGGCCATCACCCCCGGCAAGTCGCGGCGGTTGGCAGCGTCCATTTGCTCCTTCAGCCACTCCACCAGGGGAGCCGGTGCCGGGGCGGAGACCTGTTTTTGGAGCCCGCTTTCCAGAGGCATGGGGGCAGCCTGGGCCGGTGCCTTGCTTGGGAAAGGGATCCCCCAGCTCAAAGTCAGAGCAAGGAACCCAAGCAGTTGGGAAAGGGTGAATCGAGAGCTCAAACTGGGGGCCTCCGGCGGCAAATCTGCCCTTAGTTTAGCTTGCTGAGGATCGAGGTTTTGAGGTTTCCGAGTCCAGGTTGGCCATGGGGGGAGCGATTTTGAGGTTTGGCGTTGCCTCACTGGATTGGGCCTGGGTTTATCCTGGGAGCTGGGTTCTCTGCGAGGTGTGCATGGCGTCCCACCACTCCCCTGCTTTCCTGGCTTTGGTTAACGAGGCCAAAAGCCGCATCCAAGAGCTCACCGTTGAACAGGTGAGGCAAAAACAACTGCAAGGGGATCCCTTCTACTTGGTTGACGTGCGGGAAGAGTCGGAGTGGCAGGCCGGCCACATTGTCGGCGCCATTCACTTAAGCAAAGGCATCATCGAGCGGGATATCGAGAAGGTGATCCCAGACAAAGAAGCAGAAATTGTCCTCTATTGTGGTGGCGGCTTTCGCTCGGCGCTAGCAGCCGACAACCTGCAAAAGATGGGCTACCGCCGCGTGATCTCCATGGACGGCGGCATCCGCGCTTGGCGAGAGGCCGGCTTTCCCGAATCCTAGCCCTCACCCCCGACCCCTCTCCCTCAGGGACGACCCTCACCCCCAACCCCTCTCCCTCAGGGACGACCCTCACCCCCGACCCCTCTCCCTCCGGGAGAGGGGAGTTAGAGCGGTGCGTTCGCGACGGCGTTCAATAACGAGGTAGCCAGCCGTTTCGGTGCTGGTTGGGAGAAGCAGTGCGGCAAGGGTTGCACCCGATCGCTGAAAAACGCGGCGCGGAAGCCCTTGGCTCCTGCTTTGGAGTTGAGCAGCGGCCCCAGTAGCCGCTTCCTCTATGTCCCGTCTGCTTTCCCAGGGTAAAGAGAACTATATTGGTCTCTAGGGCCATCGGCCCAGATCTCCCTCTTGTCCTTGCCATGCTCCAAACCCTGCCCCGTTCGGAGATTGTCACCCGTTTGCAGCAGCTGCGCCAGCTTTTGCAGGAACAAAATCTAGATGGTTTTTGGGTGCCCTCGGCTGATGAGCACCTCAATGAGTATTTGCTGGAACATCGCAAGCGGCGGCAGTGGATTACAGGCTTTACCGGCTCGGTGGGGGATGCTCTGATCAGCCGGGACAGGGCCTGGCTGTGGGTGGATCCCCGCTACCACGAGCAGGCGGAGCGGGAAGTGGATCCCAACCTGTTTACCGTCATCAAAGGCGGCCTGCCGGATCAGCCCAGCCTGATGGAGATCGTAGAAGAGCTGGGATCCGGCTTTCGCCTAGGAGTGGATCCCTTCACGGTGTCAGTGGCCAGCTACCGGCAGTTGCAGACCCACGCCCAAGCCGGGGGGGTGCTGCTGATTCCAGTGGCGGAAAACCCCGTGGACAAGCTGGGATCCCGTCAGGCCCTTTCCGATCAGCCCATCTATCCTGTCCCTGTCCACCTCTGCGGGGCTACTGCCAGCGACAAGCTGGCCCAGGTGCGCCAGGAGATGCGCCGCAAGCGGGTGGGATTGTTGCCCCTAACCAAACTGGATCAGGTGGCTTGGCTGTTTAACCTGCGCGGCTCTGACATCCCCTACAACCCGGTATTCTGCGCCTACGCGCTGGTCGGCCTGGAGAGGGCTGCCCTGCTTACTGACCTGGAGCGCCTCACGCCCTCGGCTCGGCAAATGCTGGTGGAAGCCGAGGTCGAGCTCTGGCCTTACGAGGCTTACCCAGAACAGCTGCCCCAGTGGGCCAAGGGCTACGGGCCGGTGGGATTGGATCCCAAGCAAACCACTCAGGGCACGCAAGAGCTGCTGCAAGGGATCCCCTGTCGCGAGCTGGATCACCCCGTGGATCTCCTCAAGGCGGTAAAAAACCCCACCGAGCTGGAGCAGATGCGGCTGGCCAACCGCAAGGCCAGCCGGGCCAAGATCCGCACCCTGGCCTGGATTGACCGGCAAATTCAAGCGGGGATCCCCATCAGCGAAGCCGATGTGGCTGCTGTTATGGAGGCCCACTACCGCGAGGAAGGGGATTGGGTGGGCCTGAGCTTTAACACCATCGCCGGGGCCGGCGCCAACAGCTCCATTGTCCACTACGGCACCCCCGATCCCCAGAAGTTCTTGCAGCCAGGCGAGTTGTTTTTGTTGGATTCGGGATCCCACTACCTGGGGGGCACCACCGACGCTACCCGCACCATCTGGATTGGCTCGCAACCGGCGGATCCCCTGTGCCAGCGGCGCTATACCGAGGTGCTGAAAGCCCACATCCAGTGCGCCCGCCAGATCTTTCCCCCCGATACCTACGGCGTCTCCTTGGACGGCATTGCCCGCTCCAGCCTCTGGCAGGCAGGGCTGGACTACGGCCACGGCACCGGCCACGGCGTCGGCGCCTTCTTGAACGTCCACGAGGGGCCCAACGGGATCCACCGCCGCGCCAGCACCCCCTTCAAGGTGGGTATGATCACCAGCATCGAGCCGGGCTACTACCAGCCGGGCTGGGGTGGGATCCGCCTGGAGAATCTCTACGAGGTGATCCCCATCCCGGAGCCGGAGGGCTGGATGGGCTTTCGTTCCCTGACTTGGATCCCTTTTGATGGGCGCCTGATCGACTGGGATCTCTTAGACGAGGCGCAACGGGCTTGGCTTGATGAGTATCACCGGCAGGTCTATGCCATCCACCACGCCACCTTGTCAGAACAGGATGCCGCCTGGTTAAAGCGCGCCTGTGGACTCAGTTGATGTACTCGCGCAAGCGTTGCCCGGCAAATCCCGTGGCAAAGAGCGCAGAAAGGATCCCCGCAGTTGGCCGCAGGCGGCATTGCCATCCAAGCCACGGGTTTGGCGCACACTGGCCTGCACCTGGTGCTCTTCAAGCTGGCGGACAAACGCCTCGACTCGTGCGGGATGGGGGCGTTGATAGTCGGCTTCCGAGATGGGGTTGTAGGGGATCAAGTTCACGTGCAGTTGCACCCCTGACCGGCTGGCCTGCTGCAACAAGTGCGCCAGTTGGCGGGCATGAATGGGCAGATCGTTCACCCCAGACAGCAGGGTATATTCAAAGCTGACTCGCCGCCCGGTGCGCCGCATGTAGTCGCGGCAATCCTGGATCAGAGCCTCCAAAGGGTAGTGGGTTGCCGCAGGGATCAACCGCTGCCGCAGCTCTTGATTGGGGGCATGCAGGCTGACCGCCAGAGTAATTTGCAGATCCTGCTGCGCCAGCCAGGCAATTTGCCGAGGTACACCCACCGTCGAGAGGGTGATGTGCCGTTGGCCGATGCCGATATCTTGGTTTAGGCTGCGGATGGCTTGCACCACCGTATCGCGGTTGAGCAGCGGTTCCCCCATGCCCATAAAAACCACGTGGCTGACACGACGGCCAAAATCTTCCTGCACCGTCAGCACCTGATCCAAAATCTCGTGCAGCTCCAGGTTGCGCCGGTAGCCCATCTTGCCGGTGGCACAGAAATCGCAAGCCATGGGGCAGCCCACCTGAGAAGAGACACAGACCGTCAGACGCTTGGCCGTTGGGATCCCGACCGTTTCGATCAACTGCCCATCCGCCAGCCCCAGCAGAAACTTCACAGTGCCATCGCGGGCCTCTGTCCGTTGCACGATGCGCGAGCGCCCCACCGGGTAGTTTTGCACCGCCTCCCGCCAAGCTTTGGGAAACACCGTCACCTGTTCCAGGGAGCGGATCCCTTTTTGGTAGATCCAAGTGTGCAGTTGTTGCCCGCGATAGGCCGGCTGTCCTTGGGCAACTGCCCAGTCTTTCAGGGCAGATAAGGATTGCCCCAGCAGAGGAGTGGGTAGGGCCGACATCAGTCCATCTCAAACGAGCTCTCAAAAGGTGGTCTGGCTCCTCCACTCTAGCCTGTTCCCGTGACCCGACCCCCTTCCCACCAGCGCGTCGATGAGGTGGTTCCCTCTTGCCCAAAAGTACTAGAGTGTATTTCTGTAGAGCGTGTTGTAGAGGATCCGAAACAGTAAGGACTACGTCCCGCTGACGCGAAAGAGAGCCCTCGATCTGCATCTTTTGAACCCATTAAACCCATCTAAACCTATGTCCGTCTCCCCACAACTGGCTCGACTGGCCACCTGGATGGCAGGCCACTTCAATAACCTACAACAGGCGATCGCCGAGCCCGTCTGGTTCGCCAATATTCATGTGTACCAATGCCCCTTGCCTTGGTCGGTGTTGCAGGGGGTGGGGTTTTATGTGGAGCAACTGTACGATATTTACCCTGAACAGCCCTACCGGCAGCGGGTGATCCACCTCTTCGAGACCTCAGAAGGGATCCGGATTCAAAATTATGCGCTGACGGCTCCTGACTCCTACAAGTGTGCCGGTCGAGAGTTGCAGAAATTGGCCAGCCTGACAGCAGCCGAGTTGGAACTCTTGCCCGGCTGCATTACTCAGGTGGAATGGACGGGATCCTGCTATCGGGGCCGCAGCGTGCCCGGCAAAGGCTGTATTGTCGAACGCAAAGGCAGAACCACCTACCTGTACAGCGAATTTGAGATCGGGGCCGACTACTTTCACAGCTTAGACCAAGGGCGGGATCCCCAGACCGATCAAGTGATCTGGGGATCCCTGTCGGGGCCTTTTCGGTTTGTCAAAAAACAGGATTTTTCCGGGTACCTGCCGCAGTGGGCTGAGGAGCTGAACCATAAAGCTGTTGGAGCGACTGGTTGAGCGGCTGCAGGCGCTGAGGATCCCGTTCCCCCCGCCGGAGCTCTCGGCAAGAGCTGGTCTGGCTAACCCTGCGGCTACTGCCGGCTTCTTGGGCTCTGGAGCCATGGGGGCAGTGATGGCAGCTTTGGATCGGGCTCGTGTGAGCGTTGAAAGTAGCAACAAAATGGATCTGTCCTAGCCCTTGCCCCCAATCCAACTCATGGATGGAAACGGAAATTCTCTCTCCCACCTCTGAACACATTGCCGTAGCGGCTGCCGCCTTGCGACAGGGCCAGTTGGTGGCCATGCCCACGGAGACGGTCTATGGCTTGGCAGGCAATGGCTTGGATGAGCAGGCGGTGGCGAGTATTTTTGCCGCCAAGGAGCGCCCCCGCTTCGATCCCCTGATCCTACATCTACCGGCTGGGGTGACCCTAGAAGAATTGCAGGGATGGCTGGTGGATGTATCGGCTTTTACTCCCACCGCCCGCGCCCGGCTGGGATCCCTGATCGACACCTTTTGGCCGGGGCCTCTGACCCTGGTGCTGCCCAAGTGCCCCACTGTGCCGGATCTGGTGAGCAGTGGGTTGCCCACCGTTGCCCTGCGGGTGCCCGCTCACCCGGTGGCTCAAGCCTTGCTGCAGGCAGTACAAACCCCTCTGGCCGCTCCCAGTGCCAACCGCTTTGGTCGCATCAGCCCCACCTCAGCCCAAGCGGTTGCTGCAGAGCTGGGCGGGCGGATCCCCTACATCTTGGATGGGGGAGCGTGTGCCGTGGGCCTGGAATCCACCGTGCTTAAGCTCAGCCCGGAAGGGATCCCGACGCTGCTGCGCCCAGGGGGGATCCCGCTGGAAGCCCTGGAGGCCCACCTGGGCCTACCCATCCACTTGGCCCCGGAACAGGCCCCTGGAGTGCCGGAGGCGCCGGGACGGCTGAGCAGCCACTATGCCCCTGGCAAGCCCCTCTGGCTTTTGCCCACCGCCTTTGCCCAGCTTCAGCCCGGCGATTGGCAACAGATACAGCACCTGGCGACCGGTCATTCCCACCTGGGCATCCTCAGTTTTGCCGCGGATCCCCAGGCTTTGCTAAACCACCTCTCCCGCCACTGGCCAGGAGTTCTTTTCAGTGTGGAATGCTTGGGCTCGGATCCCAACACAGCCGCCCGCGCCCTCTTTGCCAGTTTGCGCCGTCTGGATGAAGGGGATGCCACGCTCCTGTTGGCAGAACCCCCACCCCTCTCGACGGGGTTGGGCTATGCGATGATGGATCGGCTACACCGGGCCAGCAGCCTATGGAACCCTCCCCTCTCGTGGCCATCCTAATGGGCAGCGACTCCGATCTGCCCACCCTTGCACCCGCCGCCCAGGTGTGCGAGGAGTTTGGGATCCCTTACCAGATGCAGATCCTCAGTGCCCACCGTACCCCGGAGGCGATGGTGGAGTTTGCCCGCCGCGCCCATACCCAAGGGATCCGCGTCATCATCGCCGGGGCAGGCGGGGCAGCCCATCTGCCGGGAATGGTGGCCTCCCTCACCCCCCTGCCGGTGATCGGGGTGCCGGTGCTCAGCCAACCTCTGCAGGGGATAGACTCGCTGTACTCAATTGTGCAAATGCCCAAAGGGATCCCGGTGGCCACGGTGGCCATTGGCAACGGCCACAATGCGGGTCTGTTGGCGGTGCAGATCTTGGCCAGTGGGGATGCCGACCTGCTGCGGCGGGTGATCGCTTACCGGGAAAGCCTCAAACAGACGGTACAGCAGAAAAATGCCCAGTTGCAAACCCAAGGGTGGAAAATCTATCTCGGTCGTCTCGGCGAAACGCAACCAGCATAATTTATTAGTTATTAGTAGTTAGAAAAAAGCGTCTACATCTTGCCACCTTACAGAAGGCCGGATGGGACAAAGTTTTGGGAGTAGCCAGCGGTGAAACATCAATCGGGTCGCCCCTCTACCGGCCAGGGATCCTGGCCAGAGTATCTGCAGCGGGTGGGGCGTGGGGCAATGGAGACGGGATCCCAAGTGGCGCTGTGGATCCTAGCGGGGCCGCAATGGCGGGTTTTGGCCCTGTCGGGCTTGGCCTTGGCGGGGCTGGCCTTTTGGAATGGGCGGCTGGCCCTCTCTCTGGGAGTGGGCACCTCGGTCATGTTGGGGCTCTACGGGGTGCGCAGCCCCGAGTTCAGCCGCCGCTGGCAGGAGTGGCAAGCCTGGTTGCGACAGGCGGATCGCTCGCTTTTGCTGGCGGTTGGCGCGGGGGCAGCCGCCACCTTCGGCACCTACACCCTCGTTTCCATCTGGGCGGAATCCAACCAGCGTTGGCTGGCCACCGGCGCTATTTTGCAGGGATTGGCCACGCTGGCGTTGTTATCGTTGCTGTTTGGGGAGTGGCTCAGCCGCCGACAAGAGCGGCAGCGTTCTCAACTGGAGCGCCATCTCAGCGACATTGCCTCTCCCGACGCCTTCAAACGGCTGGCAGGGGTTCGCCGCTTGCAGAGTTTAATGGGTCACCTGGAGCCCGAGCAAACCCGTCTGGCAGTGGATTATCTGCGGCTGGCCCTCGACCAAGAGACGGTAGCCGTTGTGCGGGAAGCCCTGCTGGAAGCCCTGCAAGGATGGGGGATCCTGCGCCGCCTCAACGATTTGACGGATCTCAAACACCCCAGCCGGGATCCCTCCTCAAACTAGGACGACAGCTGCCCCGGCCCTCCCGCCAAAAGGCTTCCCTTGGAGCTAGCCTGCAAGGAAGGCTAGGATCCCTTACTATGTATGAGTAATGATCTCCAACCGCTCCTCATAACCGCACCCTGCCAGCATGTACACCATTTCCGACTTTGACCGCCTGATCCAGTTTCTCCCGGTGGAGATCCGACCCGAGGTGCAGATCGAGATCGGCACCCCTGACCAATCTCGGGTTGTGCAGCCGCTCTGGCGCTTTCCCTGGCAAAAGTACACCCGCTTCGCCATCGACCTCAGCCGCTGGCAAAAGCTGAACCCTGACCAACAAAAGATTTATTTTCTACGGGAAGCGGTGATGGCCACCGAGCTGGCCTTGGGGGATAACTGGTCGGCCCTGTTGCTGTATCCCGCCTTGATCGGGGCCGGCAGCATGGGCATTTTGGTGGAGCTACAAATGGGGGATAACCTCGGCGTGGGCCTGGCAGCCGGCTTGGCGGCATCGGCGGTGTTTCTGCTGCGTAAAGCAGAGAAAGGCCAGAAGGCCCAGGTGGCAGCCGACGAGTTTGCCGTGCGCTATGCCTCCCAAAATGGCTACAGCCCCGAACAGGCGGCTGCCATTTTGCTGAGCGCGCTGCAGCAGGTGGCTATCCTGGAAGATCGCGTTAAGGATGACTACGACACCATCATGCGCCGCCGCAACCTGGAGTTTTTGGCGCAGCGGGGCCTGGGCTCCGGCACCTTGACCATCAATCCCAAGTACCGCAACAAGGGCCAAGGCCCCAACCCCTACCAAAATCCCTTTCAGCGCTGAGGGCTCAGGGCATGCGCAGCTCCCCTTCCACCTCCAGGCGGGTGTAGGGGCCGACGGCGAGGAAGCGCTCCCCTAGCATTTCGGCAGCGGCAGGTTGGATCCAGCCCATGCGCTGCAGCAGATGCAAAGCCAAGGCATATTTGGCCCGCGCGGCCCCATCCTGTACCTTGATGGCCAGGCCCATCCCCTCTCCGACGCGCCCAATGCACTGGATCCCTTCGGCGCCGGACTTGCTGACCAGCTCTCCCTGGGTAGCCCGCATCAATTCTGTATCGAAACATCCCTGTCCGGCCACCATTTCCGGGTGGTGGGTCATGGCGCGGGCGATGGCCTCCAAGTCGGGCCGCTCGCCGGCAGTCAGTTGGGCAAATAGAGAGGCCAAATGGTTCAGTTGCAGTTGGTAGGTAGGCACGCCGCAGTCATCGCGGGCAAACAAAAACTCTTCCGAAGGCATCTGCAATAGATCCGCCAACTTAGCCCGCACCAGGGCCTGAACGGGGTGTTGCCGCTGGGCGTAGTCCGGCAGGGTCCAGTTCTGGGCGCGGCTTGCTAGCAGCATGCCAGCATGCTTGCCGGAGCAGTTGTGGCACAGGGGGCTGGGCTTGCCGGGTGGGGTGGGGCAGACCAGCAGCTCGGGAGACAGGTCGGCGCGCCAGAGCATGCTGAACACCTGCCGCGCATGGGCCGTGGTGCCCTGATGGGATCCGCACATAATGGCGATATCCTTCTCGCTGAGGCGGTAGCGCTCGCGGATGCCGGTGGAGAGCATGGCCAGCGCTTGGAAAGGTTTGAGCGCAGAACGGGCAAAAACAGGGGTGGTGCTGTTGCCGGCCATGGCCAGGGAGCGCCCGCGGCTATCGGCCACGACCGCTTGGCAATGATGGATAGATTCGGTCAACCCTTCCCGCAAAACATGGATCAACAGTTCGGGGGTGGTGGAACGATTCTCAAATGACATGAAATCCTGGGAAAGGGCCGACGAGTCTGAAAAAAGGATGTGTACTTTATCAAATCATACGCGCAGATCCGGCGCGAGACGTTGCCGGAACCTTTCTAAGTAGCAAAATAGAACAGTTGCCTCTGGATCCCTGACTTCTGCCATGTCCTTAGCTCCACTGGTGTTTTTGGTTTGTCACGGCAGCCGGGATCCGGAATACCAACAGGCGGCGGCGGATTTGCTGGCCCGGGTGCGGCAGCGGCTGTCTCCTCAGCCGGTGGAGCTGGCCCAGTTGGAAGGTCAGCCCCTGACCTTGGCAGAGCAGATTCACAGACAATTGGCCTCCTGTCTGGATAGAGTCGATGGGCCGGTGGTGCTGCTGTCGCTGTTTATGGGCGGGGGATCCCATGTGGAGGAGGATTTGCCGGCTGCGGTGGAGCAGGTTCAAGCTCGCTGGCCGCGCCTGCAGTTGCTGCTGACGCCCCCCATCGGCCAGCACCCAGCCCTGATCGATTTGGTGGCGGCTCGCGTGGTTGCGGCGCAGCGGTTGGGGGAACTGACCCACGGCTGGATCCTATTTGGCCATGGCAGCCGCCTGCCGGGATTTGCCGCCCAGCTCCAGGCCGGGATCCAAGCTCTGGAACAGCGCCTGCCCGGAATTCCCATCCACCTGGCTTTTGCCGCCCAGCCCCCGACACTGGAAGCGGCTGTAATCCATTGCCTGCGTCTGAGCCAGTATCGCCTGCGGGTGCTGCCGTTTTTTCTTTTTCCGGGCGGTCTGCTGCGCGCTTTACAAGAACAAGCTCAGCGGCTACAGCGAGAATGGCCCTTGCTGCAGATTACGGTGGAGCCGCCCCTCTGGCGGGATCCCCAGGTGGTACAGGCCATCCAGGAGACCCTGCAGACGGCCTGTCTGACCGGGAAGTAGGGTTGGTTGGTCAAAACTGTCCTGTTCCAGCAGAATAGATATTTCCGACAAGCTATTGGGATTTGAGATGGGCAAAGTGTATCTGGTGGGGGCAGGGCCTGGGGATCCGGGACTGCTGACGGTCAAGGGCAAAGCGCTGCTCGCCCATGCGGACGTGGTCATCTACGATGCCCTGGTGGGATCCCCCATTTTGGATCTGATCCCACCCACAGCAGAACGAATCTACGCCGGCAAACACTGCGGCGCCCATACCCTCCCGCAGGAGCAGATCACGGCCTTGCTGATCGAGAAAGCCCAGACGGCAGCCGTGGTGGTGCGCCTCAAGGGCGGGGATCCCTTCATCTTCGGGCGGGGGGGCGAGGAGATGCTGGCCCTGGTGCAGGCCGGGATCCCGGTGGAAGTGGTGCCGGGAATTACGGCGGGCATGGCCGCCAGCGCCTATGCTGGGATCCCACTCACCCATCGCGACCTCAGCTCCTCGGTTGCCTTCGTAACCGGCCATGAGGCAGTAGGGAAATACCGCCCCCAGGTCAATTGGCGCGCCCTAGCCGAGGCCGTAGAAACCTTGGTGATCTACATGGGTATGCACAACCTCGGCCACATCGCCGCCGAATTGTTGGCCGGCGGCAGAGCTCCCGACACCCCCGTTGCCCTGATCCGCTGGGGCACCACGCCGGAGCAAGAGATTCATCTGCTCCGTTTGGAGACTTTAGCCGGTCAGCCCTCGCCTGTAGCACCGCCCGCCATTGTCGTGGTGGGAGCGGTGGTCAATCTGGCCGGCCTGTTGCCCACTCTATGTCCGCTTGCCCCTTCAGAGCCTCAATGAACGCCTTTTTTCGCAAGCTGAGGGCGCTCTTTGCCGCCTACTACGCCTACATGCTGGAGTACCGGGCGGAGCTGATCCTGTGGGTGTTGGCCGGATCCCTGCCCTTGATCATGATGGGGCTCTGGAGCGAAGCCGCCCGTTCAGGAGATTTCTCGCTCTCTTCCCTGGAGTTCAGCCGCTATTTTCTGGCCGTGTTCCTGGTGCGCCAGTTCAGCATCACCTGGGTGATCTGGGACTTTGAGCGGGAGGTCGTCGAAGGCAAGTTATCGCCGCGTCTGTTGCAGCCTCTGGATCCCGCTTGGCACCACGTCGCCAGCCACCTGATGGAGCGCCTGGCCCGCCTCCCCTTTACCGTGGCTTTGATTGCCCTCTTTTTTCTGCTCTACCCCCGTGCTTTTTGGATCCCGTCTTGGCAACAGGTGGCACTGGGATCCCTGGCCATTCTGTTGGCTTTTGCCCTGCGCTTTCTTATGCAGTACACCCTGGCGCTGCTGGCCTTTTGGGTGGAGCGGATATCGGCTCTGGAGCAGCTTCATTTCTTGGTGTACCTGTTTTTGTCGGGGGTGATCGCCCCTCTGGAGGTGTTTCCACCGGCGGTGCGCCAGGTCTTGGCCTGGACGCCCTTTCCCTACTTGGTGCATTTTCCCGCCGGCCTCTGGGTGGGGATCCCACAAGATATCCCGCGCGGTTTTGCCATGGGCCTGGCCTGGCTGGGGCTGTTTTGGCTGGTCAACCGCTGGCTGTGGCGCAAGGGTTTGCAACGCTACTCCGGGATGGGAGCCTAAACAAACCTATTTCCCAGTCCGCCTGAGCCGGCAGCAAGACTGCTTCTGGAACGACTATTATGGGGCAGGGGTTAGTTGATCGCCAGCATCCTATCTGGACTTAAACTTGCGGCAAGAGGTGAATAGCGCCCTCAGATCATCTCTTTAGTCATTCCTCAACAGCCTCTCCCGCTAGTCATCATGAAGCGCGTATTGGTCGTAGATGACGATCCCCTCTCTTTAAAGGTGCTGAGCCGCCACTTGACTCAGCACGGCTATCGGGTTTGTACGGGCACTTCGGGTGTAGAAGGGCTGCGCCTGTTTGCCCAAGAGCAGCCGGATGTGGTGGTGTCGGATGTGGTGATGCCGGAAATGGATGGCTTCGAGTTTTGCCGGCAACTGCGGCAACAGCGGGGCGGCGAACTCGTCCCCTTTATCTTTCTCTCCTCTCGCAGCGAGTTGGACGACCGCGTTCAGGGCTACGAGTGGGGAGCCGACGACTACATCATCAAGCCCTTCGAGCCGCTGGAGCTGGTGGCCAAGATCGAGGCGCAAATCGAACGATCCCGCCGCACCCAGTTGGAGATTCTGCGCCTGATCCAGCAGCAAACCCAGGCCAAAGCCGAAACTGCCCCCCGTCCCACCTTGGCAGATCTTCCCCTTACCCCTGCTGAGGAGCGGGTGTTCCGGGAAGTGATCCGCGGCCTCACCAACAAGCAAATCGGCGAGAAGCTGTTCATCAGCCCGCGCACTGTGCAAACTCACCTGACCAACATCCTCAGCAAGCTTTCTCTGGAAAATCGCTCGCAACTGGTGCGCTTTGCCTATGAGCGAGGCTACAGCGCCCAAGAGGAGCCGGACTCTCTTTCAGGCCAGGTGTAGCTGCAAAACAGAACGCGGCGCCTTGCGCACCCGACAGGGGATCCGCTCCTTGCCCAAGCGGACAAATGCCTCGTAGCGGTGGCAGCCGGAGAACCCATAGTATTCTCCCTCCACTTCCAAAACTTCGATCGGCTCCTGCAGCCCGATTGCTTCGATGGAAGCCATCAGCGCCCGCACTTTCTCCGGATCCGTCTGCCGCGGCAAGGGGCGACGAATTTTGGCCAGGGGAATCTCGCGAATGTGCGCCATGGTGAATTTTCTCCCTAGGTAAGCTCCTTAATCATACTCATTATGACTTTGCTCTAGCAAGGCTTGCAGAGGGAGTGGATTCTCAGGTCAGAGCATGGCAGGATAGCACCATTCCTCACTGCCCTTTCGCTCAGGAGCCAACTTAGCCATGTGGCAACTCCTCCAAGCTTTCTGGGGAAAGATCGCCGGCCAAGCTCCCCCCGTACCCCCTGGCAAGGCCCCCCAAACCCTCCCTGGCGAGATGCCGCTGCAGCCACCTTCTCCCCGCCCAGCAGAAGCCTCTCAGCCCACGCCGGAACCTTCCACTCCAGCAGTAGCTGGGCAAGGTGGGGAAGCAGCAGTGTTGATCTCTTCTCAGGAGCAATCCCCGGACTCTAATGCAGTGGAATTTCCCCTGGGCACCTCTACGGCCAAAAGCATCGGCAGCTTCTGGGCCATGGCCGATACGGGATCCCGGATTTCCCGCATTGCTTCCGCCACCGACAGTGGCCGTGCGATCAGTGCCATTGCAACTGCCAGACTGCGCCAGCCGGAATAGAAGCTGGGATCCCTCTGGCTTTGGGGAAAGCAGTGTCTGCCCGGCTGTGACCCGTCTGGGCTCAAGGCAAGGTTCAAGAGTGCCCCGCCTTTTTGTCCGCTCCAGAGCCTGGGTTTTCAAAATGGAGCTCAACAACACCATCGTTGCAAACATGTGAAGACATTTTCCAAGCGTCAGGAGTTGCTGGATATGCTGGAGACCCTCTTCAACGCGGCCAATTGGTTTGCTTTGCCTTTTTGGGCTTTGATGATCCTGCTGCCGGGCTGGAAAGTGACCCGTAGGGTGATGGAGTCGCTTTTGCCCATTGCCCTTTTGGCAACAGTTTATCTCTATCTTCTGGTTACCGGATTTAACGCCAATGCTCTCCAGGAGTTTTCCAATCCTCAGCTATCTCTGAACAGCCTGACTTCTCTATTCAGCCAGCCCTCGGTCATGGCGACGGGATGGGTTCACTACATTGTGATGGATCTATTTGTGGGCCGCTGGATCTTCTTGGAAGGCTGGGAAAAGCGAGTTTGGACAACTCACTCTCTGCTTTTGTGCTTGTTTGCTGGGCCGGTGGGTTTGCTCTCCCATCTGCTCACAGTGACCGTGGTGCAAGGGATCCGAAAGGGCCGGCCTGGGGTTGTTGGCTCGGATCAAAGCGCAGAAGTGCCGCAAGAATCCTCTTAACTCTTGCCCAATGCCTCTGAGCACCTGGATCCTATCGGCAGCCTTCCCCAATTGGACTAACGGCGGGTGCGGGATCGAGTCAGCCTTCGGATGGCTTTCGCCGCGCGATAGGTGGCCCAGATCAGGTGAACGAACAGGGCCAGCACCACCATCGCCACTGCCGCCGCCCCAACGTTGCCCAGCCAGCCCCACTCCTCTAGCCCCGTCAGGGCCACCAAGGCCCAAGAGGCAGGGTGCAGCATTCCCCCCAAAAGAAGAATCTGGGAAAACAGGTGCCCGGCTGTGAAGCGGGATCCCAGCGTCACCAGGGCCAGCCCGCCGCCGATGTTGATCAGCCCCATATTGCCCAAAAAGGCGTAGCAGATGTGCCAGGCGTACTTTTGTTTGGGCACCTCTTGCCAGGAAAGGGGCTCGGCAGGGATCCCTGGCAAATCTTGCGGAGCGGGCAGCAGCGGCTGAACCTGGCCGAGGATCCAGCCGAGAGCGATGGCGGCGACCAGCATCGCCACTCCCGCCTTCACATTTAACTTGCCGGGGATGGTTAGCTCAGGGTGGGCCCACATCGCCGATCCTCCGCCCAATCTGTCCTAGCCTATCCTGTCTTTGCCCCCCATTGGCCAACGGCCTCAATCCGTGGGATAGAGCGGCGTGCCACAGCGCTTACAAAACTGGGCATCCTCATCGTGCTGGGAGAGGCCACAGCCTGGGCAGGTCCACTGCACCGAGGTGCTGCTTTTCACCAGTTGCTTGATCAGCTCTCCCACCTGCCAAGGGATCAGGGCAACACCGGTCAAGATCATCAGCACCGTCAACAGCCGGCCCAGCTCAGAGGTGGGGGTGAGATCCCCAAACCCCACCGTGGTCATGGTGACAACAGAAAAGTAGAAAGCATCCAAAAAGGTGGCAAAAGCGCCGGGATTGACCGGATGTTCCACCTGGTAGATGAGGCCAGAGTAGACAAAGACAATCGCAAAGAGAGTAAAAAGGATGCGCAACAAGATGCGGGTGTCAGCGGAGATTACCTGACCAAATAGGGTCTTGCCCTCCACCAGGCGCAGCAGCCGCAAGATGCGGAACCAGCGCAAGAGGCGGATAAAGCGAATATCCGTCAGCCCGGCAAAAAAAGGCAAAATCGCCAGCAAGTCAATCAGCGAATAGAGACTAAAGAGGTAGCGCAGCTTTTGCGGAGCCGCTGCCCAGCGCAGCAGATACTCCACCACAAACAGGCCGAGGATGAGGCGATCCAACCGCTCCAGCCCAAGGCGCACCTGGGGAGAAATGGGGTAGGTCTGTACCACAAAAAAGGCAGACGAACAAAGAACCAACCCCGCCACCAGCCAGTTCACCCAGCGGCTTTCAGGAGTGTCTTGATCCCCCCAATACCGCTGGAGGAGGCCAGCAGGGACAAGCTCGGCTTGAGGGGGGGCCTGGGAGGGTAGGGTGGTCACAAACGGGATCCAGCTGGGAGAGATCGAGAGAGTTTCCTTTCAGCGCCTATTGGGCGTACCTTGACTAGGGTAATGGAAACTGGTAAGTGGAGCGAACTTCGCTCCTGCAAACGTCTAGGCTTGAGTTGAGTATTGAATCGATGTTGCCTCCCATTGTCCTGGCTTCGCAATCTCCTGCCCGCCGCCAATTGTTAGAAGCTGCCCGGATCCCTTTTCGCGTTCAACCCAGCTATTTTGACGAAAGCCAAATCCAAAGCTCGGATCCGGTGGAGCTGGTGCAGAAGCTGGCCTCGGCCAAAGCCGAAGTGGTGGCGGCCCAACAACGGCAGCCCGTCTTGGTTATCGGGGCCGACTCGGTGCTCTACCTAGGTGGCGAGATCCTGGGCAAGCCGGCCAATGCTCTGGAAGCGGAACGGCGCCTGCGGCAAATGCGGGGCGAAGTGGGAGAGCTCTACACGGGCCATGCCTTGATTGATACGAGGCAGAGCCGCCGCCTCGTCCACTATGCGGTCACACGGGTGTTTTTTGCCAAGCCCAGCGACGAAGAGATCCGCGCCTACGTGGCCACCGGCGAGCCGCTCAATTGTGCTGGCTGCTTTGCCATCGACGGTCGGGGCAGCCTGTTCGTGGAGCGGATCGAGGGGTGTCCTGGCAACGTCATTGGGCTCAGTTTGCCCCTGCTGCGGCGCATGATCCAGGAGCTGGGCTATTCCCTCACCGAGGCCTGGAGTTAGCCGTCCAGGTGCTGCCGGAGCAGCTCGTTGGCCAACTTGGGATCCGCCCGCCCCTCGGTTTTTTTCATCAATTGCCCGACAAAGTAGCCGAAGAGCTTGGTTTTGCCCCCCCGATACTGCTCAAGTTGCTCGGGGTTTTCCGCCAGCACCTCGGCGATCATCTGCTCCAAGAGGCTGCCATCGGAGATTTGGGTCAGGCCCTTGGCCTCCACCAGGGCGCGGGCCGAACCGCCTTTTTCCAGCAGCTCCGGCAGGATCTCCTTGGCAATTTTGCTGGAAATGACGCCCTGCTCGATGAGGCCGATTAGCTCGGCCAGGGTTTCCGGCTTCAGGGCGATGTCCGGGTAGTCCAGCTTGTGGGTGTTGAGGTAGCTGGCGATGTCGCTCATCATCCAGTTGGCGGCTGCCTTCGGGTCGGCGCCAGCGGCAACCACGGCCTCAAAGTACTCGGCGGTGTTGCGTTCGTCGCTGAGGTAGCGGGAGTCGTACACCGAAAGTCCGTACACCTCTTGGTAGCGCCGCCGCTTCACGCCGGGCAATTCCGGCAGCTCCGCCTGCCAGCGGGCTTTTTGCGCTTCGGTGACGCGGATGGGCGGCAGATCCGGCTCAGGAAAATAGCGGTAGTCGCTGGATCCCTCTTTCTTGCGCATGCTGATGGTGCGCTGGCTGTTTTCTTCCCAGAGGCGGGTTTCCTGCACGATGGGCTTGCCTGCTTCCACGGCTTTGACTTGGCGGTTGAACTCGTACTCGATGGCCCGCTGGATGGCGTTGAAGGAGTTCATGTTTTTGATTTCCACCTTCGTGCCGAAGGTCTGGCTCCCCAGCGGGCGCACCGAGATGTTGACGTCGCAGCGCAGGGATCCCTCCTGCAGGTTGCCGTCGCACAGCCCGGCGTAGCGCAGGATGCGGCGCAGCTCCTGCACATACTCGGCTGCTTCTTCCCCGGTGCGGATATCCGGCTCGCTGACGATCTCGATGAGGGGAACTCCCGCCCGGTTGAAATCCACCAGGGAATAGCTGGATCCTGAGAGCCGATCGCTGCCAGCGTGCACCAATTTGCCCGCGTCTTCTTCCATGTGCAGACGGGTGATGCCGATGCGCTTGCTGCGGCCATCGCTGAGCTGGATCTCGACCCAGCCCTGGGTGGCAATGGGCAGGTCGTACTGGGAAATTTGGTAGTTTTTGGGCAGGTCGGGGTAGAAGTACTGCTTGCGGTCGAACTTGCTGTAGGGGGCGATGGTGCAATTGAGGGCCAAGCCGGCCTTGACCGCGTATTCCAGCACCTTCTCGTTGAGTACCGGCAGCGTGCCGGGCAGGCCCATGCAGATGGGATCAATTTGGGTGTTGGGGGGAGCGCCAAAGGCCGTCGCGCTGCTGGAGAAGATCTTGGAGCGGGTGCTGAGCTGGCAGTGCACCTCCAACCCAATCACAGCTTCGTATTCCACTTTGGCAGGGGCAGCAACCGTCATAGCTTCGGAAAGAGAATGCTGTTTCCCCATTCTAGTGGGATGTCGCCGGTTTCCCTCTCAAACGGTGGGACGGATCTCGAAGGTGGAGAGGCCCTTGGGCAGCTCGCAACGCTGTTCAACGGCCTCCACCTGCGAGCCGGGGCTGCCTTGCTGGCACCAGCGCAGCATTGCCTCCACCGCCGCCGGGGATCCCTCAAAAACGGCCTCCACGCGCCCATCCCGCAAGTTGCGCACCCAGCCGCCAACACCGGCGTTGCGGGCCATCGCTTCGGTGTAGGCGCGAAACCCCACCCCCTGCACTCGCCCGCGTACCCAAACGTGAACGCGAACCCTGTCGCTCATGTTGATGCCGATCCCTCTGAGGTACTGCCAGGTTCTGGGGCCGAGGTCGGCTCGGCTGGCTGGGCGGCAGCCTTCTCCGCCTGCTGCTCCAGGCGCTGCCAAAGAAAGTTAATGAGGGCAACCAGCGTCAGGATCCCCAACGAGATCCCGCCGGCGTACCCAATGGCTTGCCACAGCACAGAGGACATGAGCTTAACCTCACGAATGCCGGTGCGGAGGAACCCAACCTTTCTGCACCTTAGCAGAGGTCTTGGCCGACCAGGCGACCTATGGGCACGTTTGACAAACCCTCTGGAAAACCGTTCCGGCACAGAGATTTGACGGCAGGGGCAAAAGACTGGGTTGGCCTAATTTCCCAGGGATGCGTAAACTACCCGGCTCCGACCGCTAAGCGGTACGGAGCGGGCTTCTGGTAGCCCTGCAGTTGGCAAGCCAACCACGGGCCTCTAGGCCGGTTTACAGCGGCCCCCAAAAGGGCAATCACGTTGGCACCGTTCAAATCCGCATCCCCTTCCCAGCCACAGGCCGGGTTCACACAACGAAAATGCTTCCCTTCCCGTTGCCCAATCCACAAACACTGATGGCAGGTCTGCGAGCTGTAGGCAGGCGGCACCACCACAACCTGGATTCCTGCTCTGGCGGCCTTGTACTGCACAAACTGCCGCAACTGGTAGAACGCCCAACTGTTTGACCGCCGCCGCTCCGTCTTGCTGGGCGGCTGTTGGTTGGTACGTTCTCTAATTCCAGTCAGGTCTTCCAAGGCAATAAAGCTGTGGGTCGCCTGTGCCCTAGCAACAATGGACTTGGAGATGCGATGGTTCACCCAAGTTTGAAAGCGCCTCTCCCGACCAGACAGCCGTTGCAGCAGCTCCCGACACCTGCGCCGAGTGCTGCGTGTGCCCCTACTGGCTTTGCGTTGCAGAGCCGCTCTCAACCGGGAGTAGTGGTCTCTGACCTGGTTCAACTGCTGTCCATTCCAGTTATCCCCCTCAGAAGTATGGGCAATATCTCTCCTACCCAAGTCCACACCAATCGCCCCGGTGGTGTCTCGTGGCTCCGGTGGGTCGTGCTCCACGCCAATCTGGATGTAGTAAGAACCATCTTTGCGCTTGATGAGCGTGGCCGCTTTGGGATTGGTGCCTGCCAACACGCCCTGCTGGTAGTTGCCCATTGCCAATTCAAAGCGTTCCCGCCCCTCAACGGTGGTCAGCGATACCGTCCAGTCCTTCTCCCGAAAAGAAAAGATGCGGGCATCGTAGGTAACAAAGCCGCCCTTGAACGCTTTGACCGGACGATTCTTTTGCTGGGCAACCTTGCGGGCAGCGGCCAACCTTCTGCATACCTGTTGTGCCAGGTTGCTGGATAGCCCAAAGCGGGTACGAATTGCGCGGTAGCAGAGAGATTGGAGCTTGACTGGGTTGACCACCTTCTCTGGTGTGTTTTGGTTGACCCAGTAAGGCCTACGGCCCGCTGGCGCGAGGAGTGCTTGTGCAAAAGCCGACAAGGTTGCCTCTAGCTTCACGGCTTGCGAAGCAGACACCTTGAGCTTGCAGGAGATAGTCAGGACTTGGGCCATGTCACGATTATCCATCGTCCGCATTCCTCCCGCCCCTGACCCTACGGGTACAGGGCGGGGCTCCTGCAGTTTCTAGCTGAAGCATGTGCGCCTCCAGAAAGAAATTCTTAAAAAGCCTTCGCCAGCCGCAAAACCGCATTTAAGATTCGTGACTAGGGTTGGATGCCGGGTAACTTGCATTCTTGTTGAGACCGAACCGGCCAGGCTTTGTCGGCTCGACCCATCCCTGCCGTACAGCCTGCTTGAACTGTTGGCTTGATCTTCTGCCCTCAACTGCGATGGATTCTTCGATCTCTCAATTCCAGCCTTCTTCCCGGCGGGATCCCGTGCCTTCTGACAGGCTTTCCCTGCGCATGGGGCAAGCTCTGCTGGGGCTGGCAGTGGCCACTTGGCTGTTGATGGGGCTGGGCAGTGCCACCCGAGTCATGAACGCTGGGCTGTCTTGTCCGGATTGGCCCCTTTGCTATGGGGAGCTTGTGCCTGTTCAGCAGATGAACCTACAAGTCTTTTTGGAATGGTTTCACCGCATGGTGGCTTCTGCGATAGGCTTGGCTACCCTGGTTCTGATGGGGTTTGCCTGGCTGAAGCGCCGGGCATTGCCTACTTGGCTGCCCTGGGGCTTGAGCTGGGCTTTTGTTCTGGTCTTGGTGCAAGGGATCCTGGGTGGGCTGACGGTGACGGAGCTGCTGCGCTTTGACATTGTAACGGCCCACTTGGGCACGGGCCTGCTGTTCTTTGCCACGCTGCTCACCCTGGGATTGCTGGCCTTGACAAGATCCGGTTCTGAGGGCTCTGTCCTGCGGGGGCAGCCAGGTGAAGGGCCATTTTCTATCGGCTACCTGCCTTGGCTGGGCTTGGGGGCGGTGCTGCTGATCTATGTTCAGAGCCTTCTTGGCGCCCTGGTGGCTTCTCAATGGGCTTTGCACCAGTGCTTTGCTGCTGGCGAGCTGTGCGGGGTGATGAACAGCCACTTGCTGGGCGTGGCTCCGGCTACCCTTGGGGTGTTGGCAGTGGCGGTGGCCACCGGGCTAAGGCGCAAGCGGATCCCGCGGCTCCTCAAGTTCTTGGGTCACGGGTCTGTCGGCCTGCTGTTGGCCCAGGTGGGGATCGGCATCTTGACCTATCGCTACCGGCTGCAGGTGGAGCCGCTGACGGTGGCCCATCAGATGATCGGTGCAGCTTTGCTGGCCTGTTTGCTGAGCTTTACGGTTCTGGCCTGGCAAATGCGAACTCAGCGGGAAGAAGCCCGGTGGATGGCCATGACCGCAGAAATGACCGGTGAGTGATTTCCATGCAGGATGTTTTCCAAGACCGTTACCGAGCCGCACCGACACGGATCCCTTCCCAAGTCTGCCATCACCGAACGGTATCCCAGGTTTTGCGCAGCTATAGCCAGTTGGTGAAGCCGAAGATCATCGCCCTCTTGCTGATGACCACGGCCGGCGCGATGTGGATGGCGGGTAACAGCGATCCCCTGAAGTTTGGCGTCACCCTCGTGGGGGGCGGGATGGCAGCGGCAGCGGCCAACGTCATCAACATGGTGTATGACGCCGATATCGATCGCATGATGGAGCGAACTCGCCATCGCCCTTTGCCTTCCGGTCGCATTCAGGCGAGACATGCTCTCCTGTTTGCCGGGATCCTAGCCGTGACTTCCTTTGGTTTGCTGGCCTATTTCACCAACCTGCTGGCCGCCGGTTTGGCCATGTTGGGGATCCTGGTGTACGTGGGAGTCTACACCCACTGGCTAAAGCGTTCCAGCACCCAGAACATCGTCATCGGGGGAGCGGCAGGAGCGATCCCGCCCTTGGTGGGCTGGGCGGCGGCCACGGGCGAGCTGAGCTGGGCTGCTTGGGTGATGTTTGTCATCATCTTTTTGTGGACCCCGCCCCACTTTTGGGCTTTGGCCATTCTGAAGCGGGAAGACTACGCCCGCGCCGGCGTGCCGATGCTGCCGGTGGTGGCCGGAGAAAGGTTGACTGCCGCCCAGATTCTCCTCTACGCGCTGCTGATACTTCCGGTCAGCTTGTTGCTGGTTTACCCCTTGCGGGTGCTGGGATCCTTTTACTTGAGTGTGGCGGCGCTGCTGGGATCCCTCTTGGTTTGGAAGGCGGTGCAGTTGCTGCAGGATCCCCACAATCGGGAGCGGGCGGCCTCCCTTTTCACCTTCGCCAACCTCTATTTGCTGCTGCTGTGTGGGGCTATGGGTCTGGACAGGTGGGCGCCGACCCACACCCTCTGGCATCAAGCCCTCGCCTCGCTGCAGGGGATCTACACCACGTTGCTGGCGCTGACTGGCTAGCTTGTAAGGCTGGATCCCTGGGTTGACAACTCACGTTGGCCAGCCAGTTCTTCCGGATTACAGCCCGCTCTGATCCAAAGTTACGATCGGTTAGCCACCGCTAGACGGATCCGGCTATGACGAATGAAGAGATCGAGACGCGGTTTGTCCAGTTGGCCGAAGCTGTAACCAGAGTGGCCGACACAGTTGCCAAGGTTACCGATGCCCAGCTTGCCTTGCAAACCCTCTCAGGGCGTCTTGCCGAAGTTGTCTTGGAAGTAAACTACCCGGCTCCGACCGCTAAGCGGTAGGGAGCGGGCTTAAGCGCTACGCGCCGCTGACGCGAATGGTAGCCCTGCAGTTGGCAAGCCAACCACAGGCCCCTGGGCCGGTTTACAGCGACCCCCAAAAGGGCAATCACGTTGGCACCGTTCAAATCCGCATCCCCTTCCCAGCCACAGGCCGGGTTCACACAACGAAAATGCTTCTCTTCCTGTTGCCCAAGCCACAAACACCGGTGGCAGGTCTGCGAGCTGTAGGCAGGCGGCACCACCACAATCTGGATCCCTGCTCTTGCTGCCTTGTAGTGCACAAACTGCCGCGGACTCGCATTCCTCCCAACGCAAGGACTCCGTCCCGCTTCGCGACCGGCTGCGCCAGAGCGCGGGGCTCCTGCGGTTTCTAGCTGAGGTGGAGGCTTTCTTCCGAGGCAGGGATCGCCCGCTCAAGGCTGTGTGAGGTGGGTCGGGAAGGGGAAAAAGGCGGGGGATTCTTGAAGTTTGCTCCCGATTTGAAATAACCCTGATTTTGCGAGCCGATCGGATCCCAGACAGATTGGCTATTCTGGAGATAGAGCTGGCAGACCCGGATCCCGATCGACATCCATAACAACCCGAACGCCAAAGCTGGTGGGAGGCGCAGATGGCTGACTACAATCGCGGCATCATGAAGTTCAAGGGGGCAGACAGCCCAATTGTTGTTTTGATCTCGGCAGGAATTGTGGCCGGGGTGGTCTCGGCCTTGATCTGGTGGGCTCTGCACTTTGCTTACGTGGCTTGAGATCTCAGCTTATTCCGCAAGCCAAGGGCAGTCTTTCCTGCACTGTCAGCCTTCCAGACGAGGTAGAAGGTTGGGATGAGGCTGTCGTGCAGCGCTTGCGGCAGTCTCTGCAGCACTGGTACCGCGACCACGGGCGGGATCTGCCTTGGCGTCGCAGTCGGGATCCCTATGCCATTTGGGTTGCGGAGGTGATGTTGCAGCAGACCCAGGTGGCGACGGTCATCCCCTACTTTCAGCGCTGGATGCAGGCCTTGCCCAAGATCCCGGACTTGGCGGCAGCCCCCCAGCAGCAGGTGTTGAAGCTATGGGAGGGCCTGGGCTATTACCGCCGGGCGCTGAACTTGCACAAAGCCGCCCAAATGTTGGTGCAGGAAGGCAACGGCGAGTTTCCCAGGGATCTGGAGCAGGTGCTGGCGCTGCCGGGGATCGGGCGCACCACGGCTGGCGGCATTCTCAGCGCTGCCTTCGATCAGCCTTTGCCGATTTTGGATGGCAACGTCAAGCGGGTGTTGGCTCGCTTGCTGGCTTTGCAGCAGCCTCCGGCCCGGTGTCTGCCTCTGTTGTGGCAGCTTTCTGAGCAATTGTTGGATCCCGTGCAGCCGCGGACTTTTAACCAGGCCCTGATGGATTTGGGAGCGACTGTCTGTCGTCCCCGAAAGCCTCGCTGCGGCCAATGCCCTTGGCAAGGAGATTGCGCCGCCTACAATCGAGGTCAACACCAGCAATTGCCTATGTCTGCACCCCGTACCCCTCGTCCTCACAAGCAAATTGCCGTTGCCATTGTTCTGCGGGGAACAGAAATCCTCATCGATCGACGGCTGGAAAGCTCCATGCTCAGCGGGCTGTGGGAGTTTCCCGGAGGAAAAATTGAGCCGGGAGAAACGGCTGCCGAGTGTGTAGTCCGAGAAGTGAAAGAAGAAATCGGTATCGATATCGAGGTGGTGGCGCCCTTAGCCACCATCGAACATGCCTACACCCATTTCACCATTACTTTGATCGCTTTTATCTGTCGCTACTTAGGCGGAGAAGCCCAAGCTCTGCAATGCAGCGAGGTGCGCTGGGTCAGCCCGGCGGATCTGTCGGCATTTCCCTTCCCGGGGGCCAATCAAAAGTTGTTTCCTCACTTGTACGCTTGGTTGGCCGAGCGGGGCAACTCATGGGAACACACCTAATCCGCCAAATGGCTTAGACCCTTCTGGAACCCCTGCCCCAAGACATTCGATAGGATGGTAGGTGTCCCGCTGCGGTGAGCTACGGATATGCTGGTTACTCTGGAAAAAGCTGGGGAAATTCTGGCCAAGGGATCCCATACCGCTATCCCGACCACAGATGGCAAGATCGCGCTGGTGCCCAAGGGAAAAGAAAACCTCAAACTAACGGCCAACGAAGCCATCAACCTCATGTTTTATGTCGTCCGCTCTGCTGAGCCCGCAGAGACGGTGATGGCCCAACTGGAGGAGGCAGTCTCCAAAGCCAAAGCCCCTGATCCCTTCGAAGAACGGGCCAGAAAATATCGAGAAATTCGTGGCACTTGAAGGGGCAGATCCCTCTGCCAGCTTGAGAGGTACCCCCCAAAGAAGGTTAGAAGCAGGAAGAGCTGAGGGCAACCAACTTTCCATCGCTGGTCCACCCCAGCAGCATCGGTTCCTGCGGTTGAATAGCCTGGCCAGTGAGAGCACAGCATTGGGCTTGATGGGCTGTGGCCGGGAAGCTGGCCCGAATATCCTCAGGGCTAAGGGTGGCAGCTCCCTGAGAATGACGCAGGACATAACTCCAAAGAATTTCCCGTATTAGAGCCTGGTAGCCCTGATTTCCGGCCAGCGCCTTCAGTCGCTGCTTCAGCTCACGCTCTAGCCGAATGCTGGTTACCTCCATCTGGGTCGTGGCAGTGGGAGAATTGGCACGGATGGGCATGTAGGGATCCTCCCTCGCAAGGTCTATACTACTTTTGTAGTATAGCCAGCTTTCTGCCTGAGCAGAATGACCCCGGTCAAAAGGGTTGTGGGCCATGGTTGAGTTGATCCCGTCCCGTCGCCGTGCCTTGGAGCACCTACTGGCTCGTCTTGGATTTAGGGATCCTGCTGTGTTGGCACAACTGCGCTGGGATCTGCTGGATCAGGCTCTGATCCACCCTTCTCTGGACAGCCGGCGGAACAACGATCGGCTGGAGTTATTGGGGGATTCTGTCCTGCGGATTCTGGCCACAGAATTCTTGTTTCAGTCCTATCCCCACTTGTCGGTGGGAGAGCTAACCGCAATTCGCTCCGACTTGATCAGCGATGCTCACCTGGCGGAACTGGCAGACCTGCACGGCCTAGATCGTTACCTGGAGGTGGGATCCAGCTCCCAAAACGACCTGGTCGGACGGGGTCGGCGGCTGGCGGATGCCTTCGAGGCTTTGCTGGGGGCTTTTTATCTCAGTTGGGGTATTTACACACTGCCCAGGCTGCATCCCTGGCTGGATCCCTATTTGCGCCGGCGAGTGGAGCAATGGTTTCAAGACCCCACTCGACGCAACCCCAAAGCAGCCTTACAAGAACTCACCCAACGCCTTTGGGGCAGTCTGCCGGAGTATCGCCTGGTGGTCGCCCAGGAGCATCCGCCTCAGTTCACCATGGAAGTCTGGGGGCAAGGACGGTGCTGGGGCCGCGGTGAAGGTCGCTCAAAAAAAGCTGCAGAAATGGCTGCCGCTGCCCAGGCCTACGGGCGCTTGCAGTCGGAGGAGACATGAGAGGCAATCACCCCTACGAGCTGGCCAGTTGGTTGTTTTTGCTGGGGAGCAGCCTGTTTGCGCTGGGCGAGGTGATAAACCTGGGCAGTGACCCATCTCTGTGGGATCCAGCAGCTCCAACCCTTCTCAACCCAAAGGTTGTCCAAGCCCTGCTTGGGATAGGCGCCAGTCTCCTGTTCGTCGTAGGCAGTGCTCTGTTTGTCCTCGATGCTCGTCGCCGTTGAAAGTGAGCAATCAAACAAGAGGCTTGGCTTGCTAGTGAGGACTTCGGCCAGCTACAGGAGCTACCGCAACAGTTCCATCCGCACTGCTTCTACATATTCCAGCAACTCTGGGGATCCCGTGCCTGCAGCCTGCCACAGTGTCAAAGCACGGCCCAGATCGGCAGCGGCACCGGCCCTATCCTTTCCCTGATAGGCGCGCGCCATGCCGCGGTGGTAGTAGCCCTCGGCTTGCTGCGGCTGCACCTCGATAGCTCGGCTGAAATCCTGAACGGCCAAGTTGAAGTCGCAAATGCTGGCCCACATCAGGCCGCGATGGACATAGGCATCGAAAAGATCGGCAGGGCTTTGGTTTTGCTCGGCCAGTTCAATAGCCAGGTGCGACACATCAAACGCCGATTCCAGATGTCCTTGTTCCGCCCAGATGCGAGAGCGCAACAAGTGGAGTTGGGGGTTGCGATAGGCAATGCGATCCAGGGGGGACAACGTTGCCAAAGCCTGCTCCAGCTCCCCAAAATACTCGTGTTGAATCCTGGCCTTGAGCAAGTAAGCTTCAGACAAATAGGGATCCAAAGCAATGGCAATGTCCAGATCCCGCAGCGCCAAGCTCAGCAGGTGGTCAACAGCAGTCGCCTGGTCTGGCTCGGCCAAGGCCAAGGGAGCGCCCTGCAACCGATCCCAGAAGTACCGAGCCCGCTGCAGATAGAGCTGCGCGTTCCCCGGCTCCTGTTCAATCGATTGGGTTAGCCACGCCAGCTCATGGCGAACATCCACCTGGGCAGAGAATAGAGAGAGAGATGACGGCAGAGAGAGCTCCCCAGCTTCCAGAGACACTTCAGTGGCAGAACCCCACTCTTGACGAGACGAGACCAACCAGCCACATTCGCCGCCCAAACACAGCCAAGACAGCAAACCCAGAAGCGCCGATCCGGAGAACAAAAGACTGGGCCTCAGCATGGATCCCACCCCACGAACTAGCTTGAAGTAAAGAGTTGCCTCTAAGCTAGTTCGCCACAGCCGCAGTGTCCAGACTTTCAACAATGCCTGTCCTGCCCCAACCCTCGGCAACTCCCCCCTAGGGGAGCCTGCCGCCGGCCAGATCCACCAACTCCACGCGACGATTCTTTGCCCGGCCCTCGTCAGTGGCGTTGCTGGCAACAGGAGCGGAGAATCCCACACCAACCGGATAGAGTCGGCGCTGCTCAATGCCAAGCTGAACCAAGCGGTTGACCACAGCTTCGGCCCGACGCCGCGAGAGGCCAAGATTGTAGTCGAAGCTGCCGGTTGCATCGGTATGGCCGACCACGAGGATGCTGAGGTCGGCGCGCTCGCGCATCAGCTTGGCGATCTCGGCAAGGGTGGGCTCGGCAGCCGCTTCGATTTGATCCGAGTCATAGGCAAAGAGAATGCCGTAGAGAGCGATCCGGCCATCGCGGCTGATGGCTTGATCCAGCTCGCTGCTGGTCACCAGTTCCAGGCGCTGCTGGCGAGTCTTGACATCGATGACATCCACCCGCCCCAGGGTAATCCCGGTCGGGATCCGTCCACTGCCGCGCGTGACCTCCCAGTCATCGGTATTGACCACAAAGTAGGCGCTTACGAATCGCTCATCGCCTTCGGGCGACTTGCCACGTGCGGCTAAATAGGCAGCAGTGTTTTCTCTCGCGTTCTGGAACGGCCACTGCGCCCGTTCTTCCGGCGTGCCGTAGGTGCCCTTCATATCGAGGATCTCGTGGGCAATCTGGTTGTTGTAGCCGAGGGTCTCGATCTCCTCCCCTAAGCCGGAGAAGAGGATCTCAAAACCAGACTCTTTCAGTTCGGTTTCGTAGTTGCGCAGCGCCTCTAGGGGGGCAACCCGCTCCGGCAATCGGTAATAGGTTGTGATGCGGCGCCCCTCAACAGTTTGAGACCGATACGGCTGCACAGCTCCCATCGCGCCACTGAAGACGATTTTCTCAAGGGCAAACTTGAGGCGGTCGTAGTCGGCCCGCGATTGAAACACAATGCTGGAGCCGGCAAAGCGCTTGAGCCCCGGCGGATCCGCCGTTCCTGGCAGATCGGCCCGGGCTGGCCCCGCATTGACAAGCAGCGCTGTTAGCAGAGCGAAGGCAAAAGGTTGTAAACCTACGCGAAAAGACATAGCCACTCCCTGGTTTTTCCAAAGTCGTTACGGGGCCATTGCCTAGAAGTTTAGCTTGAAAATGCAAAGAGATTAAATACGAACTTTAATGTTTATGTGCTAGTTGCGAATAAGCCTTTACAAACGGGTTGTTGCACCTGAGCCGGAGTTAGATTTTCTACAGGAGGGAAGCGACCATGAGACAAGACTACACCCACATTGCCGTTATCCTGGATCGCACCGGCTCGATGGAGGCGATCCGCGACGATACGATTGGCGGATTCAACGCTTTTCTTCAGCAGCAGAAGTCAGAGCCGGGGTTTGCCACCCTCACTTTGGTTCAGTTTGACTCGCAGGATCCCTATGAGGTCATCCACTATTTCAAGCCCATCGCCGAAGTTCCCGAGCTAACCCGCGAGACCTATGTGCCCCGGGCCTCTACTCCCTTGCTGGATGCCATAGGTCGCGGCATCAACGATCTGGAAAGCAGCCTCAGCAAACTCGGCGAAGCAGATCGCCCTGCCAGGGTGCTTATGGTGGTGGTAACCGATGGCCAAGAGAACGCCAGTCGCGAGTTCCGCAAAGAGCAAATTGAAAAGATGATCAAAGAAAAAGAGAAAAACGGCTGGCAGTTTGTCTTCTTGAGCGCCGATCTGGCTGCCATCAAAGATGCCCATGACTTCGGCTTCGCTCCCAGCGCGGCTCTGCTTTACGAGAAGTCCAGCCTGGGCAGCCAAGGAGCGTGGCGCTCCCTTGCGCTGCGCATCTCCGACTACCGCTCAGCTCGTCTTCAGAGGTTGATGTTCTTTGAGGAAGATCGTCAGCATCCTGACGATCCGAACAAGAACCCTGACGAGCCGATCAAGAATAAACAAGAATAAAAAAATCTGGTGGAACTGGCCGAGACCCTAGCCACGCCAGCAGAGCTGAGCCAATGCCCGCTCACTGGGTTTATCCGCGCAGGGAGCAGTGCAAACAGAGGCGCAACGGGAGCTTGGCCAACTGGTTCCCAAAGAATACGTTGCGCTGCTGCGGCTCACCAACGGCCTTCAGATCAACAACGTCCTCTTCAAAAAGGCAGAGGAGCTGGTGTTCGATGGTCGGGATCGCCGTTTTCACATTGCGAATCTGGGATCCCCCAACGAGCGCTTCTCCTCCTTCGATTCCCTGGCGGCGTTGCTGGTCGAGGCTCTCCGCGAGCAGCAGGTGCTCTAGGCGTTCGCTCGGCCTGGATTCCTTCAGCGCCTTCTGGAGCAGCGGCGCAGCAGCCAACTGGCGGCGGCCCGATCGCCCTCGTCCCAGGCCAATCGCTCCACGGCCACCATCACCATCGAGGTAATCACTGCCTCACTGAGATGTCGGGAGCGCAAGTGCTGCACGGCTGAGGTGGCGGCCTCTAGGTCGCGCCTACGAATTGCGCGGAGCAGCTCATCGGACATAGACAAGGCCAACTCGCCTCACTACCTTTCTACCGCAGGAGCCAAAATTTCCCCTTCTTCCTCACCTTCTTGTCAGATAACGCAAAAATTCGTCTGGCTTCCCTAAAACTTCTTAAAGAACATCGGAGAAATTGTTGGAGAAGGAAGCTGTGCACTTCTCAAGAGGGAGCTGGGATCCGTTTTGGCCCAAGGCTTCCCAGTCCGCTCAACCCACCTCAAGTCAACCAGCCGAGAGATCAGCGGGCAGCCATGGCCGCTGGGGAGCGCGGGATCCCGTGCAGCAGCCGCTCCATCTCTGCTTGCAAATCCTGGGTCAGGGCTTGTACGGCTTGCCGGCGGTTGGCCTGGTAGGCGGGCCAGCGCTCCGAAACCGAGAGGGGATCCCCGATGCTGAAACGGGCCAGCCGCGGCCCCAACCTGGGGGGGTCAGCACCGACGGGGTTTTTCCCCTTGATCCAGGCCAAGAGGTTCCACAGCCGCAGGGCGGTTTCGGCCAGTTCCTCCAAACTGGGTTGCTCCGGCAGGGGACGCACAGCAAACACCATCAGGGTCTCCACCAGGCGCATGTGCCAGAGGTGGAAGCCGGCCTCCGAGGCGACGCGATTGGCCAACCCCTTCTCCAAAGCCGAAAGGGCAGCAATGTCGGCAATATCTTCCCGGTAGATCCAAGCCCAGCCTGCCTGTTCGATGCGATGCCGCCGCTCGATCAAGTCTCCCTGGGGCTGCAGGCCAAAGTGCTGCTCGGCCACGCGCAGGGCCAGATCTGATAGGCTTTGCAGACGTGCCAACAGATCCCCTCCCCCTCTCAGGTTAACCCGCGCCGCGTCGGGCAAAGCTGGGGCGTAGAAGCGCTCGTAAAAACGCTCCATCACCTGAATCAGATGTTCGGCCAAGCGGAGCAGGCGGGCCATCAGAAACCCCTTGCCGACATGGGCCGAGCGGGTGGCCGGGAGCTTGCAATCGGCCTCCATGCGGTGGAGCAACCTGTCCAGCACCGGGCTGGGATCCCTCAAGTAGGAGTAGCGAATGCCCACCGGCAAGATCAGCACCTCCTCTGGCCGTCCCGCCTTGTGCAGATCCTCTACCGCCCAAAAACCCATCTGGGCCACTCCCGGCTCCAGCGGGTTGAGCAGCCCACTCATGCCGTTGATCGTTCCTTCGGGAGCGACTGCCAGGGGGTACTGGCCCGACACAAACTGCTCGCGAGAGCTCTTCAGTCCTGCCCGATCCAGACGGCCCCGTAAAATCGGGATCCCGCCCAGCCGGGGCAATCCCCAACGGGCAATCGAGCCCAGCCACAGCGGCAGGCCACGGTCGTAGACAAACAAGACGTGGGGCCGCTGCCGCAGGCGGATCCCCTCTTGCCGGGCCACCCGAGGCAAAAGGTGGGAAAACAGGTACATCAAGCAGGGAGGATCGTCGAGGGTGGGGTGGCGAAAGGCAACCAACAGGCGAATCTTGCCTGCCTCAAATTGCTGATAAAGCTGAGCCAAACGCTCGCCCCCTTCTACCTCAATGCGCGGGATCCCTTTGGCCCATCGCAACCACAAGGGCAAACCCGTTTGGGCAAAACGAACCACCCACGGTGTCAATCGCGGCGGCAGAAATTTGAGAGGAGGTTGAACGGTCTGCTGCATAGGGATCCTCAAATCTAGGGTTGTCGCCGTCGGTAAACCCAGGCTTTGGATCCCATCTTAGGGAGGGTGAAGAGGGAAGAAAGCCCCGCAGTGACAGTTTCTCAACTGGACTCCCTCCGCCCAACTCCAGAAGAAGTTCAGGCTCCTGCCGTTTTTTTCCTGCGGCCCCGTGTCTTTTTGGGGGCAGCTTCTTCTTTTGAGGTTGAGTCTGAGGTTGAGTCCTCCATCACCTGGCCGTTTAACACTTGCTTGAGGTGAATGTGCTTGTAGCCCAACTGAATCTCAAACTCATCGCCGGGCTTGAGATTCATCTTTTCGGTGTAGGCGGACCCGATGATGAGCTGCCCATTTTTGTGAACGCTGACGCGAAAGGTGGGCTCGCGACCGCGCTTGTCGCGGCTGGAACCTGGGCTGAGGCTCAGACCTTTTGCCTCCAGCACCGCGTCATAAAACTCATTTAAGTTGACGCGGAGCTTGTTGTTCTTGGTCACGGTCACGTAGCCGCAGCGCTTTGCCGTTTCCCGGCGCGGAAGATGCCCCAGCGCTTCGACCTTCTGAAGGAGAGCCTTCCCGGTTAAAGGTTGTGGTGGTATATCTGACATTTTTTAATGTCCTACATCCTTCCCCTAAGATCATAGCCTTATGATGTACTCCTGCAACCAAAAGTTTGAGGCTTTTCTTTCTCATTCGTCGAGCGCCCCAATCTCTGAGCACAGCTTCTGTGACTTCCGGTAGAAAATGAGCACGATTTCCCACTGCAGAGATCGGCGCGGCGGCTCTTATTGTCTTGCAAAAATGGGTCGGAAAGATGGCCAAGAGCAGCATGCCATCAGACCTAGCTCGGTGGGCCTTTTCAGCTCCTGGGGGAAGTCGGCAACATCCAGGCAAAGGGTTATTTCAAACCCAACTCAGATACTCCTCAGGCGCTCCACGCCGCCGACGCGCCCTTTCAGATGGGGGTGCGAGTTGCCAATGCGGCTCACTCGGGATCCACTCGATTGGCCACCGCTGAGACCACGATCATCGGCAGGCTGACCAGCAGACAGAAGCCCCACTGATCCCAAGACAAAGGTGCCGTGTCGAAAATGATGTTCATCACGCCCCACTGGCTGAAGAGGATCTGCAGCAGGATGGCCGCCCCAATGCCGATGCCAACAGCCGCCGTATCCATCAGGCGTTCGTGGTGGTCCAACTGGCTGGCCCGTCCGCGGCCCAACAGGGTGGGAATGGCTTGGCTGAGGCTGAGCAAGTAGAAAATACGCCCGATCACCAGCGCCTGAATGGCCATGCTGCGGGCCAGGTCGATATTGCCGGTGGTTTGTTCAATGTACTCAAAAACCCCGAAGATCAAGATCCAGTTGAAGACCGACACCAGCAGGATGCGCTGCAGCAGCCGAGGAGAAAGCAAGTTGGCATCGGGATCCCGCGGCGGCTGGGTCATCTCCCGCCCCGTGCTGGGCTCGAAGGAGAGGGGCACCGTCATGGTGATGGAGTTGATCATGTTCAGCCACAGCACTTGAACGGCCAAAATGGGCAGCTCCCGGTTGAGGAGGACGCTGAGGAGAATGGTCATCGACTCCCCCCCGTTCACCGGCAGGATGAAGGCAATGGCCTTGAGCAGGTTGTTGTAAACGGTGCGCCCCTCTTCGACGGCGGCCTCGATGGAGGCGAAATTGTCGTCGGTCAAGATCATGTCGGCGGCGGCTTTGGCCACTTCCGTGCCGCCCCTCCCCATGGCAATGCCCACATCTGCCTGCTTCAAGGCCGGGGCGTCGTTGACCCCATCGCCGGTCATGGCTACGATCTGACCCCGCGACTGCAGAGCTTCCACCAGGCGCAGCTTTTGCTCCGGCACCACCCGCGCAAAGACGGATCCCTGGTTGGCGGCGGTTACAAACTCCTCTGGGCCAAGCTGCTCCAGATCCCGACCGCTGTAGGCTTTTACCGGTTTGCCGCCGCCCAGGCCCATCTGCTCAGCAATGGCTTGGGCCGTGAGCACATGGTCGCCGGTGATCATCTTGACTTGGATCCCGGCAGTCTGGCAGGAGCGTACGGCGGCAATGGCCTCCGGCCGCGGCGGGTCAATCATCCCCTGCAAGCCCAAGAAAATCAGCCCTTCCTGCAGATCTGAGTGATCCACCTGCGTTTGGCTAGGGGGTACGGCTTTTTGGGCAAAGGCCAGAACCCGCAGCCCCTGCCGCGCCAAGGCCTCCACCTGCTGGCGAATCCGCTCTGCTTCCAAGGGCTGGATCTCCCCCTGGGATCCCATCTGGCTGCCGCAGCGGGGCAAGAGAGCTTCTACGGATCCCTTGACGTAGATACAGTGCTTCTCCGGCCCCAACCGGTGCAGGGTGGCCATGTACTGAAACTCGGATTCAAAGGGGATGCTGTCCAGGCGAGGGCGGCGGCACTGCAGATCGTCTCGATCCAGACCCCCCTTCTGCGCCGCCACGAGCAGAGCCGCCTCAGTGGGATCCCCTACCACTTCCCACTGGCCGTTGTCCTTGGGTTGGAGGCGGGTGTCGTTGCAGAGGCAGCCGGCCAGTAGACAGGCCTCCAGCGAGGGCCATTGGCGCACTTCGACAGGGGAATTGGCTTCCTGGGATAGGATCTGGCCCTGGGGGCTGTAGCCACTGCCGGCGACCCGGTAGAGCTGGGATCCGGCGTAGATGGCCTGCACCGTCATCTGGTTTTCCGTGAGGGTGCCGGTTTTGTCCGAGCAAATCACCGTGGCGCTGCCCAGGGTTTCTACCGCCGGCAACTTGCGGATGATGGCATGGCGGCGGGCCATGCGGGAGACCCCAATGGCCAGGGTTACGGTAACTACCGCCGGCAAGCCTTCGGGGATGGCGCTCACCGCCAGCGCCACTGCCGCCTCAAAGACACTCACTGCCGCTTGGCCCTGCACCAGGCCCACCAAAAAGGTGAGCGCAGCCAAGGTGAGGATAATTTTCAGCAAGGTCAGGCTGAACGCCTCAAACTTGCGCGTCAGGGGAGTTTGCAGGGATTCCCCCTCTTCGATCAACTTGGAAATGCGGCCCGTTTGGGTCTGGTTGCCGATGGCCACCACCACCCCCGCCCCTTGGCCAAAAGTAACGAAGCTGCCGGCGTAGGCCATGTTCTGGCGGTCGGCCAAAGGCGTGTCTTCAGGGAGGGATCCCAGCCGTTTTTCCACCGGCACCGATTCTCCCGTGAGGGCCGATTCGTCCACCTGCAAGTTGCGCGCACTCAGCAGGCGCAGGTCGGCGGGCACCCTGTCTCCCGAGCTCAAGAGCACCACATCCCCCGGTACCAGCTCCCGCGAGGGCAGCCGCACTTTCTGCCCCTCCCGCATCACCGTGACTTCAGTCACCACCGACTTGGCCAGAGCGGCGATCGCCTCCTCCGCCTTAGACTCTTGGATGTAGCTGATGAGGGCGTTGATCACCACCACCGCCCAGATCACGATGGCGTTGCGCCAGGATCCCAGGAACGCCTTGACCGCCCCAGCCACCATCAGGATATAGAGCAGCGACTGGTTAAACTGCTGCAGAAATTTGACCCAGGCCGGCGTTGCAGCTTTGGCTTTCAGCTCATTGGGGCCGTATTGCTGCTGCCTCTTCTCCACTTCAGCTTGAGAGAGGCCCTTTTCCAACAGCCCCGCCAAAGACATCTCCTCTCCGAGGAGTTCCTGGATGGCTTGCTCCTCCGGCAGGGCATGCCAGGCAAGGGCCGGGAGCAGCTCAGGGGATGAAGATTCGGCCATGTTCGGAATCTTGAGTTACAACACCGCGAGGGTTGGATGGGCTGCCTGCCCTCCTTATCTCTGATAGCCTAACCAATGCCATGGGCCCTTCCCGGCAAGGTGTCCTTCGGGGGGCTCTTTACCAAGACAAGCGTCAACAACGTTTAGGCAGCCGGCTAAGATTTGCTTAAAATTCTCAATAGATAGAAAGGATGAACATATTCTTATTAGGTAGAATGATTAGCTAGAGCTTGTAGGGAGCCAAAGGGCTTCGGCTGAACTGTCCGGGCTCCTGGACAGGTGAGCTGGCTCTTTTGCTGTTTTTTAATATGGCCAATTGAGTCTAGCGGTAGCTTTTTTTGTTTCTGTTTTGAGGGAGTTATGGTAGTACCGACTACAAAGCCAAGGGAGTTGCAAGCCCAGTCAGCAGCAGTGCCGCAAAACGGCGCGCGCTCCGAGGTGCAGGGGGCTGCTTCTGGGAGTTCTCCTACAGTTATTCACCATCAGATTGTCGTCGTCGGGGGAGGGGCAGCCGGCATCAGTGCAGCAGCCCAGTTGCTGGAGCGCCAGCGCAACCTCGACATTGCCATCATCGAGCCCTCCGACAAGCACTACTACCAGCCCGGCTGGACGCTGGTGGGCGGGGGCATTGCGCCGCTGGCCAAGTTTGTTCGCGATGAAAAAACCGTCATCCCCAGGGGAGCCAAGTGGATTCAAGCGCGGGTGGCCGAGCTGGATCCGGATCACAACCGCGTCATCACCGAGGCCGGCCAAGTTATCGAATACGACTACCTCATCATGGCCCCCGGGATCCAAATTGACTGGCACCTGATCGAGGGTCTGCCGGAAGCATTGGGCAAGGGCGGCGTGACCAGCAATTACTCCAAAGACTATGCCCCCTACACCTGGGAGACCATCCGCAACTTCCAGGGGGGCACGGCCATCTTCACCTACCCCGCCACTCCCATCAAGTGCGGCGGCGCGCCCCAGAAAATCATGTACATGGCCGACGACGTCTTTAAGAGCAAAAGCGGCGTTGGGGTCAACACCAAAGTTATCTTTTGTACTGCCACTCCCACCCTCTTCGCGGTGCCGGAATACAGCGCCGCCCTGGAGAAAGTGGTGGAGCGCCGCGGGATCCAGGTAAAGTTCAGGCACAACCTCAAGGCCATCCGGCCCGAGGCGCAAGAGGCCATCTTTGAGGTAACCACCGACAAGGGCAAGGAAGAGGTAAGCCTGCACTACGACATGATCCACGTGGCTCCGCCCATGAGCGCCCCGGACTTTGTCAAGCGCAGCCCCCTCGCGGGACCTGGTGGCTGGGTGGAGGTGGACAAGTGGACGCTGCAACACCCCCGCTACCCCAACGTATTCTCTTTGGGGGATGCCTCTTCCCTGCCGACTTCCAAGACGGCAGCCGCAGCCCGCAAGCAGGCGCCGGTGCTGGCAGAAAACCTCTTGGCGGCCATGCAGTCCAAGCCGCTGCCGGCCCGCTACGACGGCTACACCTGCTGCCCCCTGATCACCGGCTACAACTCCCTGATCATGGCGGAGTTTGCCTATGACGCAAAGCTAGCTCCCTCTTTCCCCCTGGATCCAACACGAGAGCGCTACTCCATGTACCTGGCCAAGGTGCACCTGTTGCCCTGGCTGTACTGGAACCGCATGCTCAAGGGCAAAGGGTTTGAAGCGGATATCTTCAAGCCCATCAATAAGCTGGTGCATCGCTACTAAGGCTCTCCACCCCCCTCACCCCCAGCCCCTCTCCCCAAGGGAGAGGGGAGTTCTTTTACAGAGCTTGCTCGCTCTGCCGCTGTGTTACCTCAGGTATGAGAGCTGCTGCCATCCAGATCCTCAATCTGCTTGTTTGGCATGGCACCGAAAGCGCGGCGGCTGTGGTGATGGAGGTGATCTCCGGGTTTGGGAAATGCAGTAGGATCGAGGTGAAGAGAGAGGAGGGGCAGGCGATCGCGTCTTTGCTGTCGCCACCAGACAGCGGGATGAGGAAAGTCCGGGCTTTCAGAAGAACACACCGCTGGGGAAACTCCCAGTGCGGGTAACCGCGAGGACAGTGCCACAGAAACATACCGCCGATGGCTGGGATCCCAGCACAGGTAAGGGTGCAAAGGTGGGGTAAGAGCCCACCAGCAACGTCGAGAGGCGTTGGCTCGGTAAACCCCGGTGGAAAGCAAGGCCGCAGCCGCAGGATCATGGCTGTTCTTCGCCCCTGTCGGCTGCATCGAGATCACGGTACCCAGTAGACGCTGGGGAAGGGTGCTCTCGATGGTGGTGAGCCGCTAGAGGGTGATGGCAACATCACTCCCAGATGGATGATCGCCAGTGCGGGTTAGTTCTTGAAAGTTTTGAAAGAACGCCCCACTACAGAACCCGGCTTACAACCTCCTCTCTTTTCCCCTCTTTTTGGTGCCCATCGCCTGTTTTCGTCCCGCCACTCGCGATAGCAGGACGGAGTCCTAAAGCCGCATGAGAGGAGGCTAGCTCTCTGCCTTTTTCACGTCGGTCAAGCCTGCCATCCACAGCTCTACGCAGGCTTGGAGTAGGTCTGGGATTGGTTCGCTTTCAGCGTTTGATGAGCGGCCATGGGACAACTTCTCCTCGCCGCTCGAGGGCAGGCCGGCGGTGACGGCCAACACGGCTGCCCCCAAAATCATCAGGTGTAAAACCCCAGCGGCTCGGTGAAGGCGCTCGGGCTCGACCGATTGGAACTCAGAGCCGGGGAACTGTTGCAAGTATTGTGTTAGCTGTTCCTGCGCCTGAGAAAAGCCGAGCCTCAGAGCGCGGCGATGCTCCTCGGAATAAAAGCCTGCTTCTCCAACCAAAGAGCGCACCAGCTCAGGATTATCGGCCAGCGCCCGAAAACAGGTGTGGACATAGCGCAGCAGAATGGCCTGCAGCCCAGAGCCTTGGAATGAGGCGGGATCCCCCTGGAGAGGAAGATCGGCAATGCCGGAAAAGACCCCCAGCTCACCAAACACGGCCAAGAGCAGCCCCTGCTTGCTGCCAAAGTGCCGAAATAGGGTGACTTCATTAACGCCGGCTAGGTCTGCGATTTGACGGGTGGTGGTCTGGGTAATGCCCTGACGAACAAACAGCTCCCGAGCCGCGTCTAGCAGCCTTTGCCGAGAGGAAGAACGTGCCATGGTGGGTGATGGGGTAAGGAGTTAGGAGAAAACCCTAGAGAACGGCAGCAGCCTGCAAGTAGCGCTTGCATTCGAGGTGAAATATCGTTAAGCTTAGCCTCAGGCGAGATCAAACCTGCTGCTTTTCTGCTCTCTTGTAGCCGCTTTCACTGCTGGGGCTTGCTTGGGCGGGCCTTCAGGGATCCCGGTTTGCCTTTCAGGGTTGTGAGCTCCTTGTGAGCTGAGTCAGGGATTCGGTGGTCTTTGCATGAGAAGCAACTTTGTGAGGAGGTATTTGATTCTGCGCTGCCCTTTCTCTTTTTCTGAGGTTTTGCTGGTTCATGGCCGTTTCCCTTCCTTCCCAATCGCTGGATAATCCTGACCGTTCTGCTTCGCTCACTCAGCCTGAGCCCCAAAAGTCTTTCCGGTTTGCCTGGGAATTTGTTCTCTTTTTCATTGTTTTTCACGCCCTCGCTTTGGTGGGCGGCATTTTTTACTTTTCCTGGCCGGCCCTGGGAGTGGCTCTATTGCTTCACTGGTGCTTCGGCAGCTTGGGCATCTGCCTAGGGTATCATCGTCTTCTTAGCCATCGCAGTTTCCAAGTGCCCAAGTGGCTGGAATATGTCTTTGCTACCTTCGGCGCTCTCGCCATCCAAGGGGGGCCGATTTTCTGGGTGGGCGGCCATCGTCAGCATCACGCTTTTACTGAAGACGAAGAGCGAGATCCCTACTCTGCTCGCAAAGGCTTTTGGTGGAGCCACATGCTCTGGCTCATTTACCAACGGGAAGAGTTTTTTAACCGTGAGAAGTATTCTGCTTTTGCGCCGGATTTGGCTCGGGATCCTTTTTATCGTTGGCTGGACAAGTATGGGCTGCTGCTGCAATTGCCGCTGGCTGCCGTGCTCTACTTGCTGGGGGGTTGGTCGTTCGTCATCTATGGCATCTTTGTGCGGACGGTGTTGCTGCTGCACTGCACCTGGTTGATCAACTCTGCCAGCCACCTCTGGGGTTACCGAACTTTCGAGAGCGACGACAATGCCCGTAACCTTTGGTGGGCGGCCATCTTAACCTATGGTGAAGGCTGGCACAACAACCATCACGCCGACCCGAAGCGCGTGAAAGCAGGCTTGCGTTGGTGGGAGATCGACATGACCTACTGGGCCATTTGGGTGCTGGCAAGACTGGGTTTGGCCCGTAGATTGCATCTGTCTGACCAAAGCCAGGCTACTGGCTGAACGGCTTCTGTCCCAGAACTTGCAGAGGAATCGTCAAGGGATCCCCACCCCTGGGGCTCCCTTTTTTATTTAATTGCAGAAAGGGCTATTCTTCTAAGGGGCTATACTGCCACGTTCCGTAGTGGTCGAGAATGCGCTTAATTTGCTCTGGGTCGGCACCGGGTTTTTGACAAATATGCAACGCCTCTACTTGGCTGTCTTGGTAGCGAAAGCTGGAGTCTTTTTTCCACTCCAGCTCCGTTTCTACCCCTGAAACACAGGCCAAATGGGCAGCCACTTCCCGATAAACCATCAGGGGCATGGAATCGTAGCGAACAGCGTAACGTTTCAGCTCAGGGATGCTCACGGATGACAACTCAACCTACACAACTCAAAATGTAGCTACCTCTAGCCAAACTGGAAGACTTCCCAAGGGCTCTCGGCAGCCTCTTTCTTCCCCTCACCCCCGCTCCCAGAAGCAATCGCGGTGCAAAACGCAAAAAAATCCCCTGATTAAGACTCTACGTTGGGCATCTGGCTACTGGCAAAGCAAGATGGGGCTAGGCAATTTTGTCATCCACTAGGGTGCAGCAATTGACCTGGTCCAGGCAAATCTTTCCCCATTGCAGAGCCCAGCGTACCAAAGCCACCCGATTTGCAGTTCGGGTTTTACTCAAAATGTTGCTGATGTGATTGTCAACGGTACGTTTGCTAATCTCTAAGCGCTCCGCAATGTCCTGATTGGTCAGCCCTGCAGCAATCAACTCGATGACCTGCAGTTCCCGCTCCGACAACAAATCAGCGGAATGATAGTCGGCGCCCATTCCGAATGCCTGTAGGATGAACTGTAAAGATTACCTACCCCAATTGTAGGGGATCCCCTCCAAGATGGATAGTCCCGCCGCAGGAAAATCTGCGGCAATTCTCAGGCCGAAGGGTTTGGCGATGTTGACGGGAGCGCTTCTGGGCAGCTTTCACAGGGCATCGGCGCGTTTCCGGGGCAGTTCCACCTGCACCCACAGCCCACCTGCTTGTGGGTGATTGCGCAGGCGGATTGTGCCGCCGTGAAGTTCCACAATTTGCCGCACGATCGCCAGCCCCAGGCCGGTGCCGCCTTTGCTGCGGGCCCGCGCCGCATCGGTGCGGTAAAAGGGTTGAAAGACCAGCTCAAATTGATCCTCCGGCAGGCCAGGGCCGTGGTCGTACACCTCCAGCCGCACCTGGGATCCCTGTTCCAAGAGCAGCACGTGGACAGGGGAGTCGGGCGCGCCATATTTGACGGCGTTGTCCAAGAGGTTGAGGATGAGGCGGTAGAGGCGCTGTTCATCTCCCCAGAGATAGAGCTGGGAGGGGCTGCTCAGGTGCAGTTCCTGGTGACGGGGCTTGGCCAGCGGTTCTAAGCTCTGCCAGGCTTCGCGCACTAAGGCTGCCAGATCCACCCAGCGCCATTGGGAGCGGGATCCGGCCCCCAAGTTAAGGGCGCTCAGTTCCAACAAGTCTTGTACCAACTGGCTGAGGCGCAGCGTCTCGTTCAGCAATCGTTCCACCCAAACCGCTTGCGCGGTGTCGACCCGGCTTTGTAAAGTTTCGGCCAGCAGACGAATCGAGGTGAGGGGGGTTTTCAGCTCGTGGGCCACATCCGAGGCCCAGCGATCCCGTTGTTGGGCTAGCAGGGTAGCTTCCAGCCGGTCTTCCAAAAAGATGGCAACCTGCCCCTGCGGCAGTGGCAGCCCCCAAGCCCGCAGCGGAACCGGTTTATTCTCGCCGCCGGAAGGGTAGAAGATCCATTCGCGGCTCTGGATGGGCGTGTTGGCCCCCTGGCGGCGGGTGGCTTCGATGAGCTGATCCAACTCATAGGAGCGCACCCACTCCAGCAGGAGCTTGACGCCCGGCTGCCACTGGCCAATGTGCAGCAGGCGTTGAGCGGCAGGGTTACACTCCAGGACCACGTTGTTCTCGTCCACCCGCAGGTATCCCCAGGGCAGGTGGTGGCTGAGATACTGCCAGTCTTGCAGGTGTCGTTTTTGGCTGGCCCACTCCAGTTCTTGTTGGCGCAGGTGGCGGCTGAGCCGGCTGAGCATCTGTTCTGGCGAACTCAGAGGCAGGGGCACGTGCAGCAGGGATCCCAACTGTTGCAATTGGCGGACGAAGCGGCGCCGACTCTGCCAGAGCAAAATCAGCGTGCCGAGTAGGCCGATGCCCAACCCAATGAGGATCCCGCTTTCCACTCCCATGGGCCCACCCCCTTTGCCGCCATTGTCGCCCAGGGATGGGGGGGTGAATACCGAACAAGCGAAGGGATCGGGATCTTCGCATCCTTATCGGCGATGCACCATTGTCGTGCTGGCCTGGTCGGTGGGCACCAGCAAGACCTCACTGAGGTTGACGTGGGGGGGACGGGTAACGGCAAACAGCACCACCTCGGCCACATCCATCGCCGTCAGGGGGGTGAGGCCCCGATAGACTGCTGCCGCCCGCTCGCGATCGCCGTGGAAGCGCACCTGGCTGAACTCGGTTTCCACCAAGCCGGGCTGGATCTCGGTGACGCGAATGGGGGTGCCCAGCAGATCCAGCTTCAGGCCCTCGGAGATGGCCCGCACGGCGGCTTTGGAAGCACAATAGACGGCGCCGCCGGGATAGGTCTGCCGACCGGCAATGGAGCCGATGTTCACCACATGGCCGCGGCCCCGCTCCACCATGCCGGGCAAGACGGCGCGGGTAACATACAGCAAGCCCTTGATGTTGGTATCGATCATCTCCTCCCAATCTTGCAGAGCACCGGTGTGGAGCTTGTCCAAGCCGCGACTGAGGCCGGCGTTGTTGATCAAGATGTCGATCTCAGCCCAGACCGGCGGCAAAGACTGGAGCGCCTGTTGTACGGCTGCCCTGTCCCGCACATCCAAAGTCAGCAAGTATGAGGAAGCGCCGTAAGCCTGCTGCAACTCCATAGCCAGCTCCTGCAGACGCTCCTGACGGCGGGCCACCAGGATCAGCTTGGCCCCAGAACGGGCAAAAAGCGTGGCACAGGCTGCCCCGATGCCGCTGCTGGCACCGGTGATGAGCACAATGGCGTTTTCCAGCATAGTCCGCAAGAGTTGAGGGGCTACTGGGGGATCTGCGGCTGGGAACGGGCCGCTTTCCCCGCCTGAAGCGAGCGCTCCAGCAGCTTAACGCAAGCATAGAGTGTATCCAAATGGGGAGTCGGGATCCCTGCCCAACGCCCCAGCTCCGCGATGGCGCCGACAATGCTCTCGATCTCCGTCGGTCGCCCCCGCTCAATATCCTGCAGCATCGAGGTGCGATGGGATCCCACGCGGGCTGCATCCTTGAGCCGTTCTTCCAGAGAGACCGGCAGCCGGATCCCCAGCGCTTGGGCCACAGCCTCGGTTTCCTGCATCACCGACTCAACCAACGCATGGGTGGGCGGGTACTGGGCAATTTCGTCTTGGGCCGCGCGGGTGAGGGCGCTGATGGGGTTGAAAGCGGCGTTGCCCCACAGTTTTTGCCAGATCTCGACCCGAATTTGGGAGGTGAGAGTTACAGGAAGCTGCGCCTGCTCAAAGATGGCCGCCAGAGAGCGCAGCCGCTCCGACAACGATCCATCTGGCTCCCCCAGAATATAGCGCCCGCCGCCGGTGTGCAAAACTACCCCCGGCTCTGCCAACTGCACGGCGATGTACACGACACAGCCGATCACCCGCTCGATCGGCAGATGGGCGGCGATCACCCCGCCCGGATCCACCGAAGTCAAGGAGCGCCCCTCAAACTCGCCGCCATGCCGGTAAAAGTACCACCAGGGAACGCCATTCTGAACAACCACAACGGGGGTGTCCGGGCCACACAGGGATCCCAACTGTGGGGCAAGCAGGGGCAAGCTGTAGGCCTTGACAGCAACGATCACCACATCTTGCCGCCCCAGCTCAGCCAAGTCGTCGCTGGCTGTCAGCCGCTCCACCCAAGCCTCAGGGGGATCCCCCTGCCGGATCAGCTTCAACCCTCGGCTGCGGATGGCCTGCAAGTGGGATCCCCGTGCCACCACACTCACTGGAAAACCGGCTCGGGCCAGGCGGACGGCCAAATGCCCCCCGACTGCCCCGGCGCCAACGATGCCGATTTTCATGTTTCACCAAGCGAGGAAATCCCTACTCGGCCCCGCCCTGGGTGACGCGCAGGATCCCGTACCCGAGCGCCACGCCCACTAGGGTCAGGACAATGGAGAGCCCAGCAATGGTGAAGATCTCACTAGCCATAGATTCCTCTCAGGTGGATTGCCTCGCCCTTTAAGGATATCGGATCTTGGGCCTTCGGCCTTCCCCGGGGTGAGGCGGCCCCTCACGCTCAATATCTCAGGAGAGAAAAACCGCAAAGATTACAGTCTGTGAAGATCCCGGCCACCTCGGACTTGATGGAGGCGCGTCACCCGCCTCTATAATGAAAGCAATTTACAAGTCTTTACCGGCATAGGCTAGATTGTAATGCCTACAGCCGTAAAGCTTGTCCGGTAGCTCTCAGATGGCTCATTGGGCCGTTGTTGAGTACTGGAAACGGTTCTGGACAGGGTCTTGGAGCACTGGGAGTCCTACTTGTAAGAGCTCCTGAGTAGCTCTGGCCAAAGAGCCGTTAAAAGAAGGTGAGGCAAAAGACCCGCGAGTTGAGTCTTTATACCTAGGCTCTTCTCTTGCTTCAAGGAAGCAAACTTTGTAGTTTCATTAGCGTTCTCATTCATTTAGATCTTTTTTGGGAGAAGTTGAGATGACCATCGCGGTAGGGCGCGTACGCCAGGAGCGAGGATGGTTCGACATCGTCGATGACTGGCTCAAGCGCGACAGATTCGTGTTTAT